>SXND01000022.1 GCA_005777235.1 Pseudomonadota bacterium | reverse complement strand
GATTGCGCTCAGAGTCTTTACTGTTGCTTCTCCCCCGGCCATTCCACGCGTTGGTGCGTTCTACGACCCAACGTCTCCGCACGGGCGTCAAACCGCTGCTGCCCTCTGGACGGGCCGTGATGTCAAGGCGCCCCGTGGGCCGATGCGTGGCCATCCAGGCGTCAAGCGCAGGATTGTTGTCCTTCTTGTCCCCACAAATCACCTCTCAACGCGGGAAGGCCGTTGCCGCAATCAGCGCGAGCACCTGCAAGGCGGCCCGGCCATCATCGAGACCGGCGCTCGTGATGAGGACCGCGACGAGGAGTCCCAACGGGTCCACAAGGCTAGGGCGCTTCCGGCCCGTGAGGGGCTTGCCCCCGTCATCGCCGCGCTCCGAGCCGCCGACCTCGGTGGTCTTGACCGACTGACTCGCGAGGCAAACCGCACGCGGCGTGGGCTCCCGGCCCGCAGTCACGCGGGTCTGCTCGCGTAAGGCGGTGACAACCTTCGTCCAGGTGCCGTCGTCGCGCCATTGGGCAAAGGAGTCACACACGGGACTCTTCGGAAGAAGATCGTGGGGCAGCATAACCCAGTGACACCCGCTCCGATGCAGAGACCATATCGTATTGAGCACTGCGCGCAGATCGACGTGGCGCGGGCGCCCTCCCCGTGGGCTCGATGTGGCGGCTGGGAGCAGCGGGGCCACCGTCGTCCACTGCGCGTCAGTTAAATCAGAAGTATATTTCTTTCGAGACTGATATCCTTTTGACATAGCTGCACGCTCCTCTCTTCATAGGATGTGCGCTAACTATCTAAGACATTGGTTGTTGTGGCAAACGATGTTTCCGGACAGCCTCTAAGATCTGTCATCTTGAGTAGCTCCGCCTTATGCCCATGAAGGATTCTAACTTTGTATTCGACGACTCCCTATTGTCAATTCAGTACTATACTAGATAAAATACACAGCTGTTTCTCTAGAGCGTGTTATACACTTTAAACTATGAGCGCCGCAAAACGTTGCAACATCAAAATGGCAAAGGCCACACAATGCAAGCCCGCAAGCGTCTCGGCCAGCTGTTCATCGTCTCGCGCGCCAGCCGGCAAAAACGTGCCGCCCACGCGTTGCTGCGCTCCACGATCCACCGTTGAGGCAGTAAGACAAAGCCTTTTTACGCCTCGGGCAGTTTGACCATTTCAAGACCTAAGAGGGCGACGAAGGCCCACTCCTCATCACTGATATCTCTTGGTATGGGAGATAAAATTCTACCGCACAATGAGATTCAGGATACGGTTCGGCACAAAGATCGTCTTGACAATCGTCTTATCCACCACATGGCGTTGCAGGCGCTCATCCGCCAGGGCGGTGGCCTGTACGACCGCTTCGCCACTGTCGGTCGCCACTGTAATGGTGCCACGCACCTTGCCGTTGATCTGCACGGCCATCTCCACCTCACGACGCCGCGTCAGCGCCTCGTCATAGGCGGGATAGCACTGCGTGAAGACTGAGTCCGTGGCGCCCAGGTGCTCCCACAGCTCTTCGGCAAAATGCGGCGCAAATGGCGCAATGGTAATCAGAAAGGCGCGTAAGGTCGGCAGACTCACCGGCTTCTGGGCCTGCTCCGGCTGCACCACGAAGTTGAGGAACTCCATCATGGCGCTGATCGAGGTGTTAAAACGAAAACTCTCCAGGCGCTCGGTCACCTGCTTGAGGAGAATGTGCAGTTGCTGCTCGATCTCCGGCGCCGTGGTCTGCTGGGCCTGCTCAGCCTTGTCCAACACCCAGTGCCAGGCGCGGCGCAGGAAGCGATAAATGCCTTCAATGCCGTTATCGTTCCACTCCGATTCCTCTTCCGGCGGCCCGATAAACAGCTCATACAGACGCACCGCGTCCGTGCCGTATTGCACCACCAGATCGTCGGGACTGACCACATTGCCCTTCGACTTCGACATCTTCTCGCGCTTGCCGCTGGTCTCACTGCGGCGCACGACCATGCCCTGGTTGAACAGGCGTGTGAACGGCTCGTCAAACGGCACGGCACCAATGTCGTACAAGAACTTGACGAAAAAGCGTGCATACAGCAGGTGCAGGATGGCATGCTCCACCCCACCGACATACAGATCCACCGGCAGCCAGGCCTTGATGGCCGCGGGGTCGGCGACGGCGGTGTCACAATGTGTCGACGCGTAACGTAAAAAATACCAGCAGGAGCCGGCCCACTGCGGCATGGTATCGGTCTCGCGCCGCGCCTGGCCACCGCATTGCGGACAGGCCACTTGCAGCCATTCGTGGATAGCGGCCAGGGGCGATTCACCCGTGCCGGTGGGCTGATAGTGTTCGACATGCGGCAGCAGGACCGGCAGGTCTTGTTCGGGCACCGGCACTTCGCCGCACTGCGCACACTGTACCAGGGGAATGGGCTCGCCCCAGTAGCGTTGCCGCGAGAAGATCCAGTCGCGCATGCGGTAATTGACGGTCTTTTCAGCCTTGCCGCTCTGCGCGAGCCACTCGACCACCTGCTGTTTCCCGGCCTCGACTGTCAGGCCATCGAACTGCCCGGAGTTGACCATGTGGCCGGGACCAACGTAGGCCGCGGTCAGGTGCCCCTGCGTGTCTTTGGGACTGTTGGCATGGCCAATGACTTCGACAATGGGCAAGTTGAACAGCGTGGCAAACTCGAAGTCGCGTTCATCGTGCGCTGGCACGGCCATGATGGCGCCAGTGCCGTAGCCCATCAGGACATAATCGGCAATCCAGATGGGGATCTGGGCGCCATTGACCGGATTGATCGCCACGGCGCCCAGGTCCACGCCAGTCTTGGTGCGCTCGATAGAGCTGCGCTCAATGTCGCTGCGCCGCCGACTCTCTTCGACGTAACGCTGCACAGCCGCCTCGCACTCCGGGGCGCACAGCACACTGACCAGCGGGTGCTCTGGGGCCAGGACCATGTAGGTGGCGCCGAACAGCGTATCCGGGCGTGTGGTAAAAATGCGCAGCTCGTGCTGACTGCCGTCACGTGGCGCCAGGGCCATAAACGTTACCGTGGCGCCCTCACTGCGGCCAATCCAGTTGGCCTGCATAGTTTTCACTTTGTCCGGCCAGTCGAGCTTGTCAAGGTCGCGTAGCAGGCGTTCGGCGTAGCGTGTGATGCGTAACATCCACTGCTGCATTTCGCGCTTGGTGACCACAGTGCCACAGCGTTCGCAGGCGCCATCCACGACTTCTTCATTGGCCAGGCCGCACTTGCAACTCGGGCACCAGTTGATCGGCATGAAGGATTTATAGGCCAGACCGTGGTGATACATCTGCAAGAAGATCCACTGCGTCCAGCGGTAATACTCCGGGTCGGTGGTATCGATCTCACGCGTCCAGTCGTACATGGCGCCAATTTCATCGAGCTGGCGGCGGAACGTGCTGATATTTTGGTCGGTGCCAATACGCGGATGGATGCCCTTCTTGATGGCGTCGTTTTCCGCGGGGAGGCCAAAAGCGTCCCAACCCATGGGATGCAGCACTTTGTAGCCTTGCAGGGTTTTGTAGCGGCTCCACACATCGGAGAGCACATAGCCGCGCCAATGGCCGACGTGCAGCCCTGACCCGGAGGGATAGGGAAACATGTCCAGACAATAGTATTTGGGCCGCGGGTCGGCATCTGTCACCGTATGCGTCCCGTGCTCGGCCCAGCGCTGGCGCCATTTCTGTTCGATCTCTTGCGCGTGATACAGCTCGTTGCTCATCGCACCCTTCCCTCACTGGCCTGCCCGTACTGCCGCGATTTCTGTGGCACATGTATAGCAAGATCGTCGCGAAAAGTCTACCGCAGCGCGCCCAGCGTGCCATTTTTGCGGGCGCCGGCGTATACTGGGGTACGCCTTGAGAACGAGAGGTCTTCCCGCTGTATGAAGAGTGCAACCATGGGCTATGCATTGATCATGATGGGCCCGGATGCTCCGCAGCACGCCGCCGACCTGGCGGCCGCGTTCGAGCACAGCGTCCGGGATATGGGGCTCGATCCCGCTGCAGATGTGCAGATCATCACCGCGCCAGGAGCCCTCAACCAAGCCGTGGCCCGGCACGGCGTGCTGGTCGCCGTGTGGTGCGGACGGCAATTGTCACAGGATGAGGCCGAAGACGCGGCGCAGGTGCAGGTGGCACGTACGATGATGGCGCGTGGACACCCCGTCTTGCCCATCGTGGAAACGTTGGACGCGTTTGACACGAAAGTTCCGTGTGCTCTGCGGGTGCTCAATGGCGAGATCTGGGCCAACATGGCGACACTGGTGGCCAATATCATGGCCGGCTTTGAGTTGACGCGGGTGCGACGTCGCGCCTTTCTCAGCTATAAACGCAACGAATCCCAAGGCGTGGCCGTGCAGTTACACGGGGCGCTAGAATTGCGGCGCTTTACGACGTTTCTTGATACCGCCAGCATCGAAGCCGGGGTGTCGTTTCAGCCAGCGCTGCTGTCTAATCTGGCTAATATCGACCTGGTCATTCTCTTGCACACGGCCAACGCGCTGAACTCTGAGTGGGTCTACAAGGAATTAGTCGAGGCGCAAAAGCGCGGCACGGAAGTGATTCAGGTGCTGTGGCCCGGTGTCCGTGAGCAAGACCCCAAGAGGATCGCCTGGGCCGACCTCGGGCTCTGTGAGCCGGTGCAGTTAGCGGAGACGGACCTGGTGCGGGGAGCAAAACGAGCAGACGACACGGTCACGCCGGCTTTCGTCCATACGCTGTTGCCGCAGGTTGAACAGGCGCGCATGCGTTCCATCCGCCGCCGTTGTGACAGCGTGGTGCGCGCCCTGGCCGATGCGGCGCAACACAGCAAGCTCACGGCCACATATCATCCTGCTGGCACGCCGCCAGTCCCCATGCCGCATCTCGTCCTGAGCCGCCCAGACTCGGCGTCTGCTGTGGCCACGCTGGTGCCCAGTGATGGCATACCGGACTCCAGGGAATTATTCCGTCGCTTCGCGACGCAGGATGGGGTCGTCATGGACACGACGCGGACCCGCCTGGTCTATGATGAGCTTGGGGTACACCCGGAGGAGTTGCGGCATCTCAACTGGTTGAATAGTCAACTCAGCGCAAAGTCGTTAGCGGCGCAAAAGGCGACAGAGTGGATGAGCAATCTATGAAGACGAAACCGGCGATTTTTCTCTCGGCCAGTATTCCCACCCCAGGACGCGCGCCCTTTGATCAGGATGTGCAGCGGTACGAAATCCGTGCAGCCGTGCTCGGGCTGGTCACGCTGTGTCGCGATAGGCAGTTGCGCCTGGTCTTCGGTGGCCATCCGGCGATTTCCCCCCTCGTGCATCATGCCGCGGAAGCGCTGGGGAACCTCGCGGACATCACCATCTATCAGTCGGAGTTCTTTGGCGACAGTATGCCCGCTGTAGCGCTGGCTTTTCCGGGTTTGATTTTAACCCCCGCGGTCCACGATCCCGACCAGACGTGTCGAGACAATCTGCGTGCCAGTGTTGATGTCTTACGGGACCAGATGATCAATACCTTCGCCGGCGGCTATCTGGCTGCGGTGTTCATTGGCGGGATGGACGGCATTGAGGATGAGTTCAAACGGTTTGGCGCACGCTACCCCACGGCGCCCCGCTTGCCGATCAGTTCCACAGGCGGGGCCACTCGCCTCAGGCGCTTGCTGGCCCAGCTCCGTCCTGATGAGCTGCCTCTCCCGGCAATGCAGTTGTTGAACGAGGATGCGGATGAGCCGGGAGGCAGAACCTACCGCGCGCTATTTGAAGCTCTGCTGCGCTCCATAACATCCCACTAGAAGCCTCTCCCAGTCGGCCATTGCAAGGCCCGCCGGTAAGCTTGACGTACCCGTCCGCGTCGTAGATCTGTCCCAACGCCGCCAGGAACGGATCGACGCTCTAGGCGTGCTGGAGATCGACAGAGTGCCCTGTGCGCCGCCGATTGGCCAGCAGGAGAGGCACGTGCCACGAGGCGGGGCTCTCTGCCTGCGGGACGTGCTCCACACGGATGGACAGCGGCTGCGCAGTGCGGAAGCACGTGGTATGCTGCTAACTGCCAAGTATATATATATAACGATCTGTCCCTCCGTCATCGTCCAGACCTCCTGGGAGAACACGGCAGGAGCACCCTAAGCGACAAAAGCCCCAGAACCCGATCCACATCCCAGAGCCAGCCCTCTAAAGGTGTACGCGTAAGCCGTCTCTCGGTACAGGAGAGACCTGCGCATCGCACTGTCCAGAGGAGGCCACCATGTTGGGCATCATCTTTGCGCGTTTTGTTGAACACAGTCCCATCTCCGTGATGGTCCGGGGCATACGCGCACGTGTCCTTGGTGCGGCCTACCTGGATGCCTGGGATGCGCGCACCACGCACAAGCCGTACACCCGCGCGCTTTGATGCTCGACCGGATACCTCCAGCAGCACAAGTCCAGAGGCGCGCCATCCTCCGCCGCACACGGTATGGCTCTCTGCGGGCATTCCCTATCTTCCTGCGGTGTGCGGCGGGCCGAAACCCCACAGCAATTGCGGCGTTGCTGTTTGGCTCGCGCTCCAGTGTCTCTCGGATCGTGCGGGCCTATCGCCTGGGGAGCCTCGGGAGACGGATCGACCCAGCCGGGCAGCGCTCCATTGCTGTCCAGGCGACCATCGTGCTGCCCTGGCTGACGCGCTCGCTGGGCGCCATGCTCACAAAAGCCCCACGGGCCTAGGGCTGGTGCCGCACGCGGTGGAGCGGTGCCACACTCGCGATGACGCTCCAGGCCAAACAGGGCATCGCGGTGTCCGCAGCAACCGTGCGCCGCTGGCTCCACGAGATCGGCTGGGTGTAGAAACGGGCCAAGCTGGTGGCCAAAGATGATGCCCCCCAACGGATTGAGCGTCTGGCGTCCATGCGGTGCCCTCACGAAACCTTGCACGCGCATGAGGTCATGCTCTGTGCGGAGGCACTCGATATGCACCTGCTGCCGAAGGTCGGGGCGGCCTGGATGCCGCAAGGGACTCAGGAAGAGGTTAGGACGCCAGGCAAACATGAGCAATACTCGCTGGCTGGAGCGCTGCATCTCGCCACCGGTACACTGCTCCATGGCCTCGGCCCTCGTAAAAACAACGGGTTATTGCTCGATCTCCTGACCCTCTTGGACCGGACGTACCCCACGCCACGCGTCACACGCATCGATGTCGTGGTGGATAACGACTGCATGCATCAAGCGCAAGCCGTCAAGAAGTGGTTGGCCAGCCCCCCTCGTTTTGCGTTGCTCTGGTTCCCGACGTACTGTCCGCGGGCCAATCCGATTGAGCGGGAGTTTGGCGATGTCCACGACAAATGTACCCGGAACCATCAACGGAAACGTTTACCCGCTGTCGTGTACGATGTCGTGCAGCATAGGCGGAACAATGGACTATGGAAGTACCACGTATCCCGTTTGTATCAGGACCCTGAGGTCACGGCCGCTGTCGAGCACATGGCTCTTGAGGCACACGCCAAACTCGCTGCGTGAGTGTACGAATCGCGTGTGGCCCGATTTAGTCTCCCGTCGTGCTGTCTGGTGAGGTGGGATAGCAGCGGAGGTTCCTGGCGGGACGAAGCTGGGGCGGTGCTGGCGGCTCTGGGCCCTGAACGCTGGGCGGTTTTTGCGCAGTCGGGGGGCGGTCTTCCCCGCGCGGGCTGCCGGGGGCCTCCCGGCAGAGGCCGTGCGCTGCCCCGTGGCCGGGGCTCTGGGCGGCTGCGTCCGCCCGCGCCGCCGTGGATGGGTGGGGAGCCCCTATCAGGCGGGGGCCAACACCGCCCTGCCCGCCGTGGGCTGCGCGGTGTTGGCCCCCGTCGGCTCGATCCGGGCCGTCCGTTGGCCCCTGCGACGTCTGGGGCGGCGTGCCGACCCGGCCGACCAGGGGGAAGCCGAGTTGCCACGCCGTGCCCTCGTGCAGGCCAGCGCCCCCTGCCAGCCCGGCGCAGGGCTTGTGGGGGACGCGGGGGGCGGTGGGGCGGCCCGGCTGACCGTGGGGGGCCCACGCGGCGGGGCGCGGGTCGCCCGCCATGTGACGGCCCGACGCCATGGCCTGCCGGTCTCTACAGGCCGGGGCCCCATCTCTGGGGAACGCGTTCATCCATAGCCCCACCCCGACCCACACCGGGCGGGCCGCGCTTGCGGTGTGGGGGCATGCACGATCCGCGCTTTCAGCAACCGCTGGGGCGGGCCACGACGCTGCCCGTGTCGGCCTCTGCGGTGTGGGGTAGGTCCCGCGCGCGGCCACACAGAGGCTGGGCGCGCACTAGGCGTTCGTGGGCAGGGACGCAAGCCGGCACCGTCTGCCGGAGTGGGCGCTGTGGGCCAGCACTGTCTAGGCGTCGGGGGCGCCACGGCCGCGGCCATCGCCATGGGCTTGTGGGATCGCGCCTGGCGGCCGACCTGCGGGCGCTGGCGTCGGGGGCTGTGGCGTGTGAATGTGTGCGCGTGACCCGTGCCGACAGCAGCACGCCGGCAACAAGCGGCGGTGACCGCCCCTCTGCCCCAGGGCGTACAGGAGCATCGGCGTCAGCACCGCGTCACGGCGCCCACGACCCATGATGTGCGCCGATGGCAAGCTGCCTGATTGAGCGGAAACTAAAGATCAATTCTTCTTGAGAAAATAAGTTGTTCGTGGTTGATGCCCATAAGAAACGCTCAACTGCTTATTAACAATTTCCAGGTCGACTGATTTAGCGCACTTACTTACTTGCTCAGGGGTGTGCCTAATCGGGTAAATGTCCTCCAACGATAGACCCAACGATAGAATGCCTGGACTATCGTGCGCCTCTCGATAGTCTGCAACCGCATCTGTCAACTCTATTATCATAAGACCATTCTTATTTAAATGCTTAGCGTATCTCCCAAGAAGGTCCGTCAGCAACCTTTCACGCACTGTCGGGTCTTTCGGATTAGTGATAATGTGATTTCCATAATTCCCACCCCAAGCCGAAAAAACCCAATGCATCGCAGTAATTAAGTCATAACAAGCATCCAGTGTTGGATTAAAACAATCATCGACAAGAAACTTAACCTCATCATAAGAAAACTCGTTCTTTAAACGAGTTGCGATCCGAATACATTTATCTAACAGATCCCTACCTTCAATACTCTTAAAACCACAGTCTGCTAAGTGAAACGTCGTTATCCCGGTGCCGCAACCGGTAATTAGAATTGGTGCAGTCTTTGAGACATTTTCCTCAATAAATCTTAGTGAGTAGTTTGTTAATGGATCCGCACTATCTCGCTCAAATGCTGTGTAGAACCATGAGGGTTGACTGCGGCTAACTACGGCAAGTCCCTCGTCAATAACAATGTTCTTTGCGTGTCGCACTGTATAGCGATGCTTTACATGAAATGGTGAGAGAGTTGTCTTTCTACCAAATGCCCTCATTACTGTTTTTCCCAACCATTTTCTCATCTCATACTTATAGTAAATAGTTCTTACCTGAAGATGAGTGGTGCCCTCGAATTCGTTAATAGCCATGTATCTGTCCTCAATGTCTTCTTGATTGAAGCTGAAACGTTGTGGAAACTTAGTTTGGAAAACCAAAGGCCTTTGATTCTCGAATAAGGCCATACTCGACGCTTATAATAATTACCTGAGGTTTTTTTAGTCTCAGGTAACTTAACCTAAGTTGTCACCTATCCACGGTTGCGGGGTTTCAGCCAAGGTGCCCACGGTGGAATGCGGTTTGGCGCCCATAGGTGGCAACTTGGGTTAAGTCAAAATTTTCACACAAACGGCGGCATCTTGAAAGCCTAGGCTTTTCTCTGTGTAAAATATACGCGCAGAAAGCAATAGCCAAGCTTATTCTTCGTTAGCAGCAGCGGCGTTGATCTTAAATCGATAAAACACTGCTTCATCAACAACGATTGCGGTGCCTAACGCCCGCCGTGAGCCGCCGTCCCCACCGAGCGCCGCCCGCCTCCCCACCACCGGCCGCTGGGGGCGGTCGGCTCCAAGGCGATGTTTGGCGCCTGCGCTCGCCACCAGCCTCCGCGTCTTGGCGGGTGCCTCGGGCGTGCCCCGTGATGGTCGTGGCGCCGCGCCCTCGCTGCCGAGGTCCGCGGGCCGGCCGGGGGCGGGAGACCAGGCCGGGTCTCGTGGCCGTGAGGGTCGTGTGGGTTCCGGTTTTGGTGGTGCTCCCGGTCTTGGCCCGTTCGTCGTGGTGTGGGAGGGCGTCTCCGCGTGGCGTGGGGGTTTTCCCCTGCGCCCTGTGGGCACCGAACGCCACGCTTCAGGGCGGGCCACACGGTCCAGGCCCACGCCTCCCCAAAAACGGACGCGGTGGCCCATCGCTTGCCAGCGTGGGTGAGGCCCCACACCCGCCTCGTCGTGGCAGGCGGGTGACGCCAGCGAGGGCCGAGTGCTAGCGGGACGGGAGGGGCGGTCCGGGACCGGCTCGGTCGTGCGATGGCCGGGGTCTCGCCCTATCTTGGCAGTGTCCCTCCCGCCCGCAGGGCCGAACCGCTGCCGCTGCTGGAAGCAGTCGGCTGCAGCGGCAGCGGTTCGGCCTTTATACTGACACGCACCGGACAAGCAACTGTGGTGTGCACGCCCCTCTCACTGCGGTGTCTTCCCGGTGAAGACAGGATAGAGGGGGAGCCGATGCTCCGTCTCGTGCCACTGCGCTTCTAAACACTGCGCGATGTCGTGGCAGGTGTCTGTGACGGCACCGCTCTGCCCCCAGGTGTGCGTAAGATTGATGAATTGGCGCAGGCATGTGAGAATCCGCTGGCGCCATGTGGACACCCCCCCATTGCTGGGCAGCCGCATAGACGTGGGGGATCACGCCGCAGGCGCCGGCCAGCCACGCCGGCCAGCACGCCAGGTAGGCGGGCTGGAAGACGGTATCCTCTCCGCACGGGCACTGGCAGACAACGACCTTTGTCGCAGGACTCCGCGTCGGTGTAGTCAGTGCGCCGATGCTGCTCGATGGGGCGATGGATGGCGACGCGTTCCTAGTCTATGTGCGCGAGTTCCTCTGCCCAACGCTGAGTGCAGGCGATATCGTCATGGCCGATAAGCTCAGTAGCCACAAGGTAGCAGGCGTGCGCGAAGCCATCGAAGTACAGGGTGCGGAATTGCGTTAGTTGCCGCCGTACTTGCCTGACCTGAACCTCATTGAAAAACTGTTCTCCACACGCAAAGCTTTGCTCCGAAAAGCCGCGCACCGCACTGTCGATGCACTCTGGGAAGACATAGGAAAACTCCTCGACACCTTCTCATCAGATGAATGTGCCAACTACTTCAAATCATCAGGATATGTGTCTGTTTAAATCAAAAATGCTCTAGCTACCTTCCTCGACCCCATCGCACCGATCGTAAAAATGCGCCCGCTGCGACGCACGCTCATGTGTGGGACCACCTGCTGGCAGCAATGATAGGCGCCCTTGAGACAGGAGTCGATCATGGGATCCCATTCGGTGGCGGGCAAACGCGGCACCCGCCGCCCTCGGTGCAGCGCCGCGTTATGCACCAGCACGTCGATCTGTCCGTAGTGCGCCAGCACGTGGGCGACCAGGCGCTCGACATCTGCCGCCACGGCCACATCCGCTTGGACTGGGAAGCCATCACTTCCCAGCCCCCGCAGCGCCTCTCGTACCTCGGCGGCAGCATCCGGACGACTGACGTCATTGAGAGCAATGCGCGCTCCCTCCGCGGCCAATCCGCGTGCAATGGCTCGGCCAATACCCCGCGACGCCCCCGTAACCCATGCCACTTTGCCTTGTAACGTCACCTGATGTCTCCTCTGGGTTGTGGGCAATGTGCGCACACCCCTCACCCCCCTGACCGGCGAGGGAGGACGCAGGCGAGAGCCGACAGCGGCAGGCTGCCCGTGTCGCGTGGACTCCAGACGCTGTCTGCCTCTTTCCTTCTAGGTCTTTGGTAGTGTACACTGCTATGCAGCAGGCGGAAATGAGGGGCACCACCGCACACATCGTCATTCGCTCCGCCATCTGGCGCTGGCAGGGAGGTTATAGATGAATGGGAACCAATCCAATCGTACACGCAAAGGTCTTGGCCCGGGGTTGCCTTTTTCCTTCTGGTATGTCCTCGTGGCTATCGGGTTTTTACTCGTCCTGCAAAACGTGTTGTTTGCGCGCCCGTTTGAGCAACTGCCTTATAGCGACTTTAAGACTGCCTTACGTCAGGACCGTATCGAAGATATTCAGATCAGTGTGCATACGATTCGCGGCACGCTCCGCTCCAGCCCCAGCGACAAATTACCGCCGGTGCGCTTCATGGCGGTTCGTGTGGATGACCCCGAGCTGGTTCAGGAATTAGAGAAACATCACGTCAAATATACGGGACAGTATGATAGCGATGTGGTGAAAACCCTCCTCTCGTGGATCATCCCGCTGGTGTTTTTGTTTATTGTATGGGGCTTTCTCTCACGCCGTCTGGGGCCTGGCCAGGGGGTGATGAATTTTGGCAAGAGTCGGGCACGGATTTATGCTGAGCGTGAAACTGGTGTGACGTTTACCGATGTGGCTGGTGCTGATGAGGCGAAAGAAGAGCTGCAGGAGATCATCGACTTCCTGCGCTACCCGCAAAAATATTCGGCCCTGGGTGGTCGGATTCCCAAAGGCGTGCTCTTGGTCGGCCCGCCGGGCACCGGCAAAACCCTCCTAGCGCGTGCCGTCGCTGGTGAGGCGTCCGTACCATTTTTTAGTCTGAGTGGCTCGGATTTTGTCGAAATGTTTGTCGGGGTTGGCGCGGCGCGGGTCCGCGACCTCTTCAAGCAGGCCCAAGAAAAAGCGCCATGTATTGTCTTTATTGACGAGTTAGACGCGGTGGGGAAGGCTCGGGGTATTAACCCCATGCAGCAAAATGACGAGCGCGAACAGACCTTAAATCAGCTCCTGGCAGAGATGGATGGTTTTGACCCGCGCAAGGGAGTGATCATTCTTGGGGCCACGAACCGTCCAGAAATTCTCGATCCGGCCTTGCTCCGGGCCGGGCGTTTTGATCGCCAGGTGGTCGTCGGGCGTCCTGACTTGCAAGGACGTCTTGACATTCTCCGCCTCCATGCCAAGAAAGTCCGGCTGGGTGCCGATGTCGATCTCCAGATCATTGCGGCGCGCACCCCGGGCATGGTGGGCTCGGATTTGGCCAATGTCATCAATGAAGCAGCTTTGCTGGCCGCACGGTATGGCAAAGATGCGGTTATGATGGATGAGTTGGATAAAGCGATTGACCGCATTATGGCTGGTCCAGAAAAAAAGAGTCGCGTCATGGCGCCCGAAGAAAAACGGCGGGTGGCCTATCACGAATCCGGTCATGCCCTCGTGGCAGAATCATTACCGCATGCTGATCCGGTGCGCAAGGTGACGATTATCCCGCACGGCGTGGCGGCGTTGGGGTATACGCAGCAACTCCCCACGCAGGATCGCTATCTGTACACGAAAGACGAATTACTCGATCGGATGACGGTGATGCTCGGGGGACGCGCCGCAGAAGAGGTGGTGTTTCATGACGTCTCGACCGGCGCGCAAGATGATTTGCAGCGTGTGGGCGAGATGGCGCGCCGGATGATCACTGAGTTGGGGATGAGCGAGCACCTAGGCGCTTATGCGGTCGAGCAAGCCCGGCAACCGATGTTTCTGGATGGGGGCTATCAGAGTCCCAAACATTACAGCGAGGCGATGGCACGCCGTATTGACCATGAGGCGCAAACCATGGTCGAGCGTATGTACCAACGAGCGCACCAGATTCTGGAAACGCATCGCGACAAGCTCGAAGCGCTGGCGCAGTATCTGCTGCAACATGAAGTCATTGACCAGGCGTCGCTGGGACTGCTCCTCGGCGATTTACGCTCTGGCCCACAGCCCAAACTGCTTGGCTAAGCGCCTCTCCCGCTAGGGGTGACCAGCCGGGCGCCCCTACGCCTGTCCTACCGTTACATGGATGTGGTCCAGATGCTTGACATGCGTACAGGCACTGACGTCCTCAAGCGCACACCCCTCCGCATCGGTGATCAACAAACGGACCGGGCCGCCTTGTGGCGTGGACAGCGGTTCGAGTCCCTGCCGGTACACCAGGAGCGCACGGTCGATGACCGCTGCCAGGGGCACACAGGCCGAGAACTGATCCCGACTCGCCCGGAAGGTCACATGCGTGGCATCCGCGTGCACGCCAGCTGCCTCCAGGATGGTCCGCAAGCGGACCGCGCTGCCCTCTCGGCCCGGCACGCACGTGCCGACATCGCCTATCTGGGGTGCCAGTGACGCCAAGCCGACAAAATCAAAGGTGTGCCCCTGCTGGACCGCCCCGTCCACGTGCACGGCAGTTTTTCCACGCCCATGGTCGTCCTCACGCCGCTCGATGTCGTCTTCCCCGAGATAGTCCCCGCACTGCACCTCGATGACCGCAAGTGCGGCCTCCCCTGGGTTGGCCAGACGATGCCAGGAGGCACGAGGGATATCGATGGCCTGACCCGCGACGTAGCGTGTGTCCACGTCATCGAGCGTGACGAGGGCTTCCCCCTGCACCACCGTCCAGTGTTCTGCGCGATGCGCGTGCCGTTGATAACTCAGGCGTGCGCCTGGCCACACGGTCAAACGTTTGACTTTATAGGTCGGCGTATCCAGGAGGACTTCCCAACGCCCCCAGGGTGGCGCAGCATGGTGGGCGCGGGCTTTCTCCTGCTCAAGGATGGTGATGTACACGTTGATGTACGCATCAACCATGCGGTCGACAGCGCAATGGGTGACCGCCCACGCCCGGCAGTCCTGGCGCCGCAGTCCCGCGACCTGCGCCAGGGCCGCCACGGCCCCCGCCGCATCGTGCGCCAGATAGCCGGTATGCCCGTGCTGGATCATCTCCGCCATGGCCTCGCCCGTCACGGTCACCACCGGCGTCCCGCACGCCAGGGCTTCTACGGCACTCAAGCGCTGCTCCGCGCTGACACGCCCCGTCTGCAGCAGGGCATACGCACCACCCAGCAGGGTCTGGTAGGCTGCGGTAGCCACCGGTCCAACATACCGGACCCGCTCTGGATCGAGATAGGGCTCCACCTCGGCCTGAAAATAGGCCACATCCTGCACCGGCCCGGCCAGGATAAGTGGCTTGTCACCCTGCTGGGCAATCGCCAGCGCCGTGGCAATACCTGACTGAGCATGCAGGCTACCATAGACCAGCAGGTACGTCCCTACTGCGGGCTGATAGGTCAACATATCGAGATCGACCGCAGGCGGTATGATGGCCACGGCAGGGGCGTCTGGGTGACGATCCACCTCCCATTGGGCAACGTAGTACTGGCGCTCTAGGCTTCCCTGCTGCCAGGCACACATCTGCGGCATGGAACCGCTATACAGGGTAGTGAGGATAGGCGTCGGCAGGGGCTGGCTATACGCCAGGGGGAAGAGATCGCCATAATTATGGATCAGGTCAAACTCGCCAGCCCGTGCGCTGAGATGGGCGACGTGGCGTTGCGTCCAGTCCTGCGACGCCGGAACGCTCTCCGTCGCACACGCCACTGGGCAGACCGCCGCCAGTTGCCCTGGCGTCTGGGAATCGCCGCTGGCAAAGAGGGTCACGTCAATGCCCTGGCGCACCAAGCCGGCACACAGGAGCGCAATCTGTCGTTCACGCAGGCCGTCATAGAGGGGCGGCACACTGGAGGTGATGGGAGCAAGGAGGGCAAGACGCATAGGCCAGTCCTTTTGAGACACGTATGTGTGGTAGAGGACGGCGCGCGGGACGGTGGTCTCCCATCGGCCCGCGGCTCCTCATGTCCTTCTTATCGTCTGATCACGTCTATAGGGAATCTAGCATGTCCTTGGCAGACGCACAACCCTACTCACCGCGCGCAGAGCCAACGCCGCACCTGCTTCCCCTATGCGCATGGCTGCCCCAGTGAGCTGGCTCACATCTTTTTGAGGCGCACGTCCTCGAGAGGCGCTGACCAGGGAAAGGGATTGATGGCCATCAACGAGGGCTCCTCCACCCGTGGGCCAATGCCGCTGGGCCAGATGTACAACCAGATCGGTGCGAACATCACCCGCTCGTGCATGAGCTGCTGAATCTGGTGCAGTAGCCCCTCACGTTTCTTCGCGTCCGTCTCCGCGTTTTGCTGTGTGAACAGGGCATCAATGTCGGGATAGCCACCCCAGGCAAACGTGCCGGTACTGATGACCGCCTCTTCAATGCGCGTGGCGGCATTGCCATAGCGGGCGCTGACGCAGACACAGATACCCTTCAGTTGCTTTGCTCCCCGGGCCGCCTGAAACGCAGCGCGCTCCATGGTGCGGAGTCGCACTGTAATGCCCACAGCTCTCAGATAATTAGCGATAGCTTCCGCCAGCGAAAAATAGGGCGGATTCGGGGTGATCTCCCCGGCATCAAAGCCGTTGGGATAGCCCGCCTCGGCCAACAGTTGTTTCGCCTTGACGGGATCGTACGGATACGGCTCGATGGGCAATCCAAACTCAAACGTGTGCGGGATAATGCTGCCGATCGGTGGGGACGCTCCTAGCCGTTCCGCCTCGCTCAATGCTTGACGGTCCATGGCGTAATTGGCGGCGAGCCGTACGCGCTTATCATGCCAGGGCGACTTCGGATCCCACTGCTCCAGAAAATCGAGATAGAACGAGCCAATGCCCCCCGAAAAGGCCAGCTTGAGCTTCGGATCACGCTTCACCTCTTCCGCGGCCAGAGCCTCCAGGTCATAGGCCACGTCTACCTCGCCATTTTTCAGCATGGCCAGGCGTGTAGTACCTTCTGGAACGCTCTTAAAGACCAAGCGTTTGATATGCGGAACTTTGCGCCAGTAGGTTTCCACCGCCTCCATCACCAGTTCGATCCCCGGTGTATGGCTGACGAACTTATAAGGCCCTAGGCCAATAGGATGCAGTAGGAAGCCCTCATCGCCGACCTTCTCGATGTAGCGTTTGGGGACGATCCACCCCGCGGCGGTCGCCAGGGTGCCATAGTAGGTCATGAAATCTGGCCACGGCTGGTGCAGATGGAAGCGTACGGTATGGGGATTGACGATCTCGACCTCGCGGACTTTCTCGTGCAGGACCGTGGATTTATAGCGCTGGAAGCTAAACTTAACATCGTCCGCCGTGAAGGGGTCGCCGTTGTGAAACGTCAGGCCTTGGCGCAGGTGAAAAGTGTAGACACGTTTGTCGTCACTGAGCCCCCAGGATTCCGCCAGGCTTGGTGCCATGGGATTGCCTGGCATCGGTTTGACCAGGGCATCATGCAGCGCATAGCACACCCAGAAGGGCGTAGTGCCCACTGCCGCCACATGTGCCGGATCAAACCAGGCCGGCGACAAGGTGACATATAAGGCCCAGCGCATTTCCCCTTCGGGTTTATAGGTGGGAGCCGCAGCCTGGAGTGTAGGTATCATGCCGGTATATAAGAGACCTGCAACCAGTGCAACACTCCAGCAACGACGCGACAGAGACATGATCACGGACATTCGCGGCTCCTTGTGGTTCTGTCTTGCCTGAAAGACCTTCCTGCCGTTAGGCGCACTGACGTGGCGAGGATAGGGAGAGATACGGTACAAACACTGGGGTATGCCGCCAGGCACGTCAGTCTATCCAGGGTGGATACGTGTGTCAACTGCTCCATAGGCCTGACCTGACACCGCCGCGGGCACCGGCGTCAGTCACCCAGGACACTCCGCTGACGCACGGCTTCAAAGAGGAGCACCGAGGCGGCCTGCGCCACATTTAAGGAATCGATGTGCCCAGCCATGGGAATGCGGATAGGTGTCTCGCCGGACCACACCGCGCTGAGACCTGTGTGTTCCGCGCCGACTACCAGCGCTGTGGAACGTCGCAGGTCCATAGCCGTATAGCACTGCGAGGCACGGGGTGCGGCCACGAGGATCTGGGTGCGCTGCTGGCGTAACCACGCGAGCACCGCCGGGCCGGAGGCCATGGCGATGGGGACGGTGCAGAAGGCTCCCTGGCTGGCGCGTACGACATTGGGATTCCAGACGTCCGTCTGACCATCACACACGATGAGCCCGGTGACGCCAGCGGCATCGGCGGAACGCAAGATGGCGCCGAGATTGCCCGGTTTTTCGAGTCCTTCCGCCACCAGATAGAGGGGGCAGGCTGGCGTCGGCAGCTGGGTGAGGTCTCCAGCCAATTGGGCAGCCAGCCCCAGGACACCGTCAGGATGGTCACCATAGCCGATTTTGTGAAACACCGCTGCGGTGACGGCCTGGAGCACGACCCCGGCGGCGCGGGCGTCCTGCAGCAGGGCGGCGTGGGTCGGCGCGGTCTCAGCAGCGTAGTATAGCGTGGTCAGCGGAAAAGCATTCGCCAAAGCTAGGCGCACGGCCCGCGCGCCATCAATCACCAGCAGGCCTTGGCGATCACGTTCACGACGTTGCCGCAGGGCCACGAGATTTTTAATGGTCGGATTGTGCAGGCTGGTGATGATCGGGGTCATAGCTCACCCTGGCTGCTCCAGCGGGCCAGGGCACCACTGGGGAGCAGACGCGCGTCTGCGTGGTAGGGAATGCCCATTTCCATGCTGTGGAGCTGCCCGGCGCGTGCCCCCAGCATATCCCCGAGGAGATGCGCCAGAACCAGAGGGGTGACGCCAGGCGTATGGGCACTGAGGAGCACAAACAAGGGCGTGGGACTTAGCACCTGGCGGCAGAGGTCGAGCAGCGCCGGCAAGTCCCGTTCGAGCTTCCAGACCTCGCCTTTACTGCCGCGGCCAAAGGACGGCGGATCCAGCACCAGGGCATCATACGTATGGCCACGCCGGGCTTCACGGGTGAGAAATTTGCCGACATCTTCCACCACCCAGCGGATCGGCGCCTGGGCCAGCCCACAGAGCTGGGCGTTGTCACGGGCCCAGGCGACGATGCCTGCCGCCGCATCGAGGTGCACCACCTGGGCGCCAGCCGCGGCCGCGGCCAGGGACATGGCACCGGTGTAGGCAAAGATATTGAGCAGTTGCACGGGGCGTCGCACCGCCCGGATGGTCTGGTGCACCCACTGCCAGTGCGGGCCATGTTCGGCAAAAAGCCCAAGATGGCCAAAATCCGTCAAGCGCACCTGGAGGGTCAGGTCGCCATAGGTGATGACCCAGGAGGACGGCAGCGTATGGCGATACGTCCAGTCGCCACCGCCCGTGCTGGTACGGTGATAGGAGGCTGCCGCTGTGTCCCAAGCTTGGCGAGGGAGGGTGGGGCGCCAGAGGGCCTGTGGGGCGGGGCGCACCAGACGGTACGGTCCCACTTGTTCGAGCTTGCGCCCATGGCCGGTGTCCAGCAGGAGGTAGGCAGAAGCGTGTGCCGTGGGCATACGTTGGCGGTCTCTCTTACGTGCTGCGAAACAGCGCGAGCGTATCGTAGACAAAGGTCTGGTGCGCCGTGCGCGTGAGCCAGGGCTGCTGCTCCACAACGCTGGTGCAGGCACCATAGGCGGCAATCGTGATGGGCCGGGTGCGGGCCTCGCCGTGCAGACGCGCCAGCACGGTGCGCATGATCTCGCCGGTAAAAGGCGTGTAGAGAAAAAACACGCTGCCGTCGGTGTAGGTCGCCTCGCGGGCATCGACGTTCTGGAAGGCCACACGTGTCAGGTGCAAGGCCTCAGCGCGTTGCTGCGCATAGGCCCAGTACGCGGGTTCAAACTCTATCCCCCTGGCGTGGGCTGAGGTGAGCAAGCCGACTAACAGTGCCACACGGCCTAAGCCGGCTCCCAGATCATAGAACACATCCGTGGCACGCAGGTGCAGGAGTTCAATCAGGGCAAAAATCGCTCGGGCCGGGGTGGGATGATAGCCGATCATCCCCGATTGTAGGGGCGTGGTTTCTTCTGGAGGGCGAGCAATACCTAACACGCCATTGATGAAAATGTCCAGGTAATCAGCATCGAGATCTTCCCAGGTCAGCGGGAGATCACTCGGCCCGACGTACGTGCCGCGCAGGTAGTGCAGGAGTGGCCCCGTGGCCGGGGTCGCGATGATCTGCTCCCTGAGACGCTGGAAGAGCCGCTGATTGACCTGCTCCAGGCGCGTCCACAGGTGTTCGGCGCGTTGGGACAGCTGTGCCAGATAGGCGTTATAGCCATGCACATACTGCAGGTTCTCAATCTGTTCGAGCACGTGAAAGCTCAGCTGATCCAGCGCATAGACCCGTGGCACAAAGTTGACATCGTGCCACAGTGACGCATCCTGCTCCAGGGTGTGCAGCGTTGTCTGCATGGCTTGCACCGTTTTGTAGACCATGGCACCCCTCCTCCCAGCGACACCCCCCCCCGCTCACGCTGTCGGGCGGAAGCCAAACGTCTGGGCAAAACGCGTGGCGTAGTGCTCCCACACCTCAGGATTGATCAGGCGCGGCGGACGTTGGCCCTGGAAAATCTGCACCAGTTGCTGGGCATTCCACTCCGCCATGAGACTGCGCGCATCACTCGTGACTCCGGCAGTGTGGTACGTGGCGATCACATTATCGAACGTCAGCAGTGGGTGCTCCATGGGTGGCGGCTCGACGTTCCAGACATCCACCCCAGCCCCGGCGATTTGCTTGGTTTCCAAGGCGGCGGCCAGGGCGCTCTCTTCCACGATTCCACCACGGGCGGTGGTGATGAGAAAAGCCTCGTGCGGCATCAGCGTCAACTCCCGCTGGCCCAGCATGCCCTTGGTCTCGGCGTTGTACGGACAATGGACGGTGACAAAATCGCTCTGTGCGAGGAGCGTGTTGAGATCCACCGGGGTGGCCCCGCGCTCGCTACACTCGGCAGCGTTGAGATACGGATCGTACGCCAGAACCTTCATGTTGAGGCCCAAGCGGCAAATGTGGGCGACACGCCGCCCGACATTGCCCAGGCCGATAATGCCCACGGTGCGGCCCATGGCGTTGCGGCCCTTAAACGTTTCACGATCTATCCCGCGCTCCTTACGCAGCGAGCGGTCTGTTTGCAGAATGTTTTTGGTCAGTGACAGCATCATGGCCACGGTATGTTCGGCCACGGCTTGCGCGTTGGCACCGGACTGGTTCACCACCAGGACGCCGGCTGCGGTACAAGCGGCCACATCGACGGGATCATAGCCCGCGCCCGAGGTCGACAGCACCAGTAGGGACGGGCAAAGCGTCAGCAGCGCGGCGGTGCCTTTGTAGTGGTCCGGCACCTCATCGCGGGCGGAGGTGATGCAGTACGCGTGGCACGCCGCCATGATGGCCCAGTTATCCACCTCTGGCGCGTCGAAGGCTAGGCGATGCGTCACGATATCGGTGGCGTGGGCCAGTGCGTCGGCCACGTTGGGCACTTTATGATCGTTAAACCAAAAGACCTGCTTGAGGGTATTGCTGAGCGCCATCGGACCACGTTCCTTTTCTTGTCTACAGGCAATGTTCTCCAAGCAGTGTGGAGGCCAGATTGGCCACCCCAGAACCCGCCGCCACATCGGTGCTGCGCGACACCCACACCCCGCTCCTGTATACTGCGCTCCCTGCTATCCCCACGAGAGAGCTGAGGGAAGGCGTTGAACGAAGGAGACCATAATGACACCCACAATCGCACCACAGGTGCATGTCAGTGTCCCCGCGACGACGGCGAATCTTGGGAGCGGCTTCGATATCTTTGGGCTAGCACTGCAATTATATAACGTTTTCACCTTCACGAGCACGCCGACGCCGGGCTGGCGTGTGAGCCTCCCTGCCCATGTACGCCTCCCAACGGATGAGCGCAACCTAGTGTTCCGGGCCGCGCGGGCCTTATGTCTGCGGGTGGGGACTCTGCCACCGGGCTTACACTTGACGATCGAGACGGGCATACCCCAAGCCCGTGGTCTGGGCAGCAGTTCCTCGGCGATTGTCGGTGGCCTGCTCGCGGCGAACGTCTTGACCGGGTCGACCCTAGACCGTGAGGCCCTGCTGGCGATGGCCGTAGCCATTGAAGGCCATCCCGATAATGTCACGCCCGCCCTCCTCGGGGGGATGACCTTGTCGTATAGCGTGGACAACGCCCACCGCTATGTAACCTTGCCCTTTCCGGCGGACCTGACGCTGGTGGTCGCCATCCCTGACTTTGAGCTCTCGACGGCACAGGCCCGCGCCGTGTTACCGGGCCAGGTCAAACGGGCTGACGCCATCTTTAACTGTAGTCGTACGGCTTTACTAGTGCAGGCGCTGCATCAGCGCGATTATGCCCTGCTGGCAACCGCCATGGATGATCGGCTGCACCAACCGTATCGTGCCACCTTAGTCCCTGGCATGACTGCCGCCATTGCCGCCGGGTACGCCGCCGGGGCACGGGGTGTGGCCCTGAGTGGGGCCGGTCCAACCCTGCTGGCGCTGGCCGACACCGCCCCAGAGGCGGTAGCTCAGGCCCTGCAGGCATCCTTTGCACAGCATGGCGTCACGTGTACCACCCGCCTGTTGCAGGCGGACACCGTAGGCGCGACGGTCTCGGTCTCCCCCCAAGCCGCAGAGGAGTGAGCCTGATCAGCGCCCGTCGTGGTGGTCACATCGCGGTCATACCACCATCGACAAACAAACACGAGCCTGTCACATACGATGCCTCGCCTGAGGCCAAAAAGAGGATACAGGCTGCCACTTCCTCGGGCGTGCCGGGGCGCTTCAGCATCGTGCGGCTGGCGGCGTCGGTACGATATTGCTCAATCGTCTGGCCTGCGGTCTGCAGACGCCGTGCGTGGAAAGGCGTGAAAATCGGCCCCGGACACACGGCATTGACGCGGATGCCCTCGGGCGAGTGATCCATCGCCATCCCGCGTGTGAGCCCCGCCACCGCGGCTTTGGCGGTATCGTACTGCACCGTGTTCCCTCCGGCGACAATAGAGCGCACGGAGGCCACGTTGACAATGCTGCCCCCGCCTACCCGCCGCATGGCGGGGATGGCGGCTTTGGCGCAAAAAGCGTAGCTCTTCAGATTCACGCCTAAGAGCGTGTCCCAGCTCTCGGCACTCGCCTCAACCACGGTCTGATACATGCGAATCCCGGCATTATTGACCAGGACGTGCAGCGCACCAAAATGGGCGACGGTCTGCTGGATAAAGCCCAGCGCTGCGGCCTCCTGGCTCACGTCGGCTACGTGAAAGAGCGCCTGCCCGCCACCCGCCTCAATCTCGGCGGCCACGCGTTGCCCGCGTTCGACGTCCCGGTCGGCGAAGGCGACCTGCGCGCCCTCGGCAATGAACCGCCGCACCGTGGCCTCGCCAATACCCGATGCCCCACCAGTAACCGCCGCGATCTTCCCACTCAGTTGTCCCATAGGTCTCTCCCTGTCTCGGTATAGCGTAGTTGTCAGGTGAGAGGGAGGATACCCGCCAGCCGCTACGCGGTACAGGCAATTCTTCCGCGCGGTCTGGCGCTGGGTGTGGTGTCAGGCACACAGTGACCAACAAGCGCTGGGAGGTCCCGTCATGCATGGCGGGGAAGGAGAGGCGTGGGCGGGCGCCGGGCTTGATGCCCATCACCCATCTCAGGGCGCGCCTGTAGCACAGGGAGCCCGCTCTGGGTATGGACACGATGGGAGTGTGGGGGCGTATGTGATGTATGGAAGTGGAGAATGCGGGATTCGAACCCGCGACCTCCGCCTTGCAAGGGCGGCGCTCTCCCATCTGAGCTAATTCCCCAGAGTATGGCAGGCAGCGGCAGAGAGCTTACTGAGTTCATCCTGAAGTGTCAAGGCGTTCCCACAGTAAGCCAAGGGCCATGTCGTGAGATGGGGCGGATGGGTTTGAGGGCTGTGTCCGCTCTCCCCCCGCGTCGCAGTGATACGCCGAGGATGCAGACCTACACCGGCTGCGTTGATGTGTGGATCCCATTCGGTGACGAGATGCCCTGTGCCGCACTCTCCTTGCCCGTTGCTGCCGTGCCAGCCATGTCCGTTGAGGCGCACAGCGTCTCCGCCAACTCCGCTGTTTTCAGTAGTTGCATGAGCGCGTCACGATCGACGACTTCGTGCTCAATCAGCAGCCTGGCTAAGGACTCGAGTAGTGCCCGCTTCGCCGTCAACGTCTCGCGCACCCGGCAGTGCGCAGCATCGAGCAACTGCCGGATTTCTGCGTCGATCACACAGGCGGTCTCTTCGCTATACTCTCGCGCCGCTCCGGTCGGTACCTGGAGGAACATCGCCTGCCGAGGCGCCTCAAAAGTGGCCAGGCCGAGCACATCACTCATGCCATAGCGGGTGATCATGTGGCGGACCAGATCGGTAGCGCGTTGCAAGTCGTCTTGTGCCCCAGTCGACACATCGCCAAAGATAATTTCCTCGGCTGTCCGTCCGCCGAGAAGGACGTCCAGGCGGTCGAGGAGTTCGGCGCGCGTCATCAGGTAGCGGTCCTCTGTGGGCAGCTGCTGGGTATACCCCAGTGCCGCCACGCCCCGCGGGATGATCGAGATCTTGGCGACGCGGTCGGCCCGCGGGCGTGACTCGGCCACGAGCGCATGACCGGCTTCATGGTACGCCACGATTTCCTTTTCTTTGGGATTGATGACACGCGATTTGCGCTCGATGCCCGCCACGACCCGATCGATAGCCTCCTCAAAGTCGATCATTTCGACCGCGTCCTTCTCCTCACGCGCAGCGCGCAGGGCAGCCTCATTGACCATATTGGCGAGATCGGCGCCGACAAACCCCGGTGTCCGCGCCGCAATCTGGTCTAGAGCCACACTCGAGCCCAGGGTCACCTGCCGCGTATGCACCTGGAGAATTTTCGTACGGCCCTTCAGATCCGGTCGGTCGATGACCACTTGGCGATCAAAGCGTCCAGGGCGCAGCAGCGCCGGATCGAGGATCTCTGGACGATTCGTCGCGGCTAGCAAGATAACGCCTTTCTGGGTATCAAAACCGTCCATCTCTGCCAGGAGCTGGTTCAAGGTTTGTTCACGCTCATCATGGCCACCCGACATGGGGCTGACGCTGCGGGTCTTTCCCAGGGCATCGAGTTCGTCGATGAAGATAATACTCGGCGCCGTCGATTGCGCCTGGGCGAACAGGTCGCGCACGCGCGCCGCACCCACTCCGACAAACATCTCGACAAAGTCGGCACCGCTCAAACTGAAGAAGGGCACGCCGGCTTCCCCCGCCACCGCTTTGGCCAGGAGGGTTTTGCCGGTGCCAGGGGCACCAACAAGGAGCACCCCTTTGGGGATCTTACCGCCTAAGCGGCGATAGTGCTCCGGGCGCTTCAGAAAATCGACGATTTCCATGAGTTCGGCGCGCGCCTCGTCAATGCCCGCGACATCCTCGAAGGTGACGCCCGTGGACTTTTCCACATAGACTTTGGCTTTACTCTTGCCAATGCTCATCAGGCCGCTGGTCGGGCCCATACGCCGCATGAGCACGCCCCAGATGCCCACGAACACGAGGGTTGGGACAATCCAGGAGAGCAGGGTGATCAGCCAGCGACTCTCGACGCGTCCCTGAAACTGCACCCCAGCCGCCTCAAGAGCCGGGATCAGGGTGGGGTCATCCAAGCGCACCGTCACAAAGCGCGCCTCGCTCCGGACGGGTTTGCGGAGTTCCTCCTGCTGCGCCGGTGGCAGCAATCCCTCCAACCCGTCGGTGCTGAGGCGCCCGGTAATCGTATTCTCCCAGAGCAGCAGGTCGATAACCTTCCCCGCTTTGAGCAGTGTCTTAAAATCGCGGTAGGATAGATTCTCACTCTGGGGGGCGAAGAACATCGCATGGATCAGCAGGAGCCCAATCGAGGCAAGGATAAAGTAGCCAATGGAAAATTTTCGTTGGGTCGAGGGCATGCGCATAGGCGCTCCTTGACGTCAGGATCCCCACGTAGTCCTGGTGTCGTAATCAGGACGACAGAGAGCCTCGTGGTTCCTCAGAGGGCGGTGGTACGGCGGTGGCTTTCTCCCCGGCGCTTCCAGCAGGATGAAGTGTCGAGAGAGCAAAGACATATTAACTATTTTAAGTTAATTGACAAACTATTTTAGCACACAAATTGCATTATTGCAGTAATTTATTAGGGGCTCTCTGGTCAGCGCGTGTTCCGTGTCACTCCCGGAAACACGACGACCCGTGCCCATGACAAGGCAAGTGTGGGAGACTTGGTGCGTGCATCTATTGGGTAGGAGGAGTGGACATCCCCACAGACCGAGAGCGCATGGGTGTAGAGCTGGATGTCCGTTGCTTGACAAACTGGTGAAAAGACCATAATGTCTCGCCAGCATGACAGTGCTATGGTATCGAAGACACCGGAATGGTCTTGGGGCGGCAAGGCATCAGTGCAGTATCGCAGTCCTAGAGAAATCCTTGGGGTACGCCATAGTGAGCTGGCACCGATCTGAAGTTGACGGATCATCGTGCTGAGGGATGCTATGTTTGAATCGCTCACAGCCAAACTTGATGGAATCTTCTCACGTTTACGTGGACGTGGCAAGCTGACAGAAGCCAATGTGCAAGACGCCATGCGGGAAGTACGTCTGGCGCTCTTGGAGGCCGATGTCAACTTCCAGGTAGTCAAGGACTTTGTCCAACGTGTGCGCGAGCAGTCCATGGGGCATGAGGTGATGCGGAGTCTCACCCCAGGACAGCAAGTGGTCAAAATTGTTCGTGATGAACTGACCACGCTTATGGGCGAGGCCCATCGTCCGTTGCAAATGGCTTCGCGGCCTCCCACGGTGCTCTTACTCGTGGGCTTGCATGGATCTGGGAAGACCACGACGGCGGCCAAACTGGCGAAAAAAGTGCAGGAAATGGGCCACCGTCCACTGCTCGTGGCTGCCGATATTTATCGTCCAGCAGCCATGGAACAGTTGCGCGTACTCGGGGAAAGCATTCACGTGCCAGTGTTTGTGCAAGAAGGGGCACGCGATGCGGTCAAAATCTGTCAGCAAGCGTTTGACTATGTCCGGACGGTGCACTGTGACACCATTATCCTCGATACGGCAGGTCGTGTACAGATTGATGAAGACCTCATGCAAGAGTTGCGGGACATCAAACGGGTAACCACGCCGCATTACACCTTCCTTGTCGTCGATGCCATGACGGGGCAAGAAGCGGTCAAAGTCGCGAAAGCTTTTGACGAGGCGGTGACCATTGACGGCACCATCTTGACCAAATTAGATGGGGATGCGCGTGGTGGCGCGGCGCTGTCGATTAAGGCGGTGGTGGGGAAGCCCGTGCAGTTTGTCGGGATGGGGGAGAAGCTGGAAGCCCTGGAAGCCTTTCACCCTGACCGCATGGCCTCGCGGCTGCTGGGCATGGGCGATGTGCTGACCCTGATCGAAAAAGCGGAACAAGCCATGGATCAGGACGCTGCCGTGGCCCTCGAACACAAGATGCGTCAGGCGAATTTTACGCTGGAAGACTTCCGGACGCAGCTCCAACAGTTAAAACAGATGGGGCCACTGGAAAATCTGTTGTCGATGATTCCTGGGATGAAAGCGGCAAAACTGCCGCCGGTCGATGAGGGTGGCTTGCAAAGGGTTGAAGCGATCATTAGCTCTATGACGTTAGCAGAGCGTCATAATCACGCCCTCATCAATGGCAGTCGGCGCAAACGTATCGCTCGTGGGAGTGGGACCAGCGTCGAGGATGTGAATCGTCTCTTGAAACAGTTTGCCCAAACGCAGAAGCTGATGAAATCCCTCGTGACCCAGAAAAAAGGCAAAGGGAAATGGGGCCGTTTCTCCTTACCCCGGCCCTTCTGATCGTCTATCACGCCTACTATGGTGTGCAGAAAAAGGATAGCGCTCGTGGCAGTACGTATCCGTCTCAAACGTATGGGGGCCAAGAAACGGCCTTTTTACCGTGTCATCGTGGCCGATGTGCGTTCGCCGCGCGACGGTCGTTTTATTGACACGCTCGGCACCTACAACCCGTTGATGAATCCGGCCGACGTGAAGCTTGACCCGGACAAAGTGCGCCTCTGGTTGTCACGTGGTGCCCAACCGTCTGATCCCGTGCGGGATATCCTGGCACGGGCAGGTTTGCTCCATGCCTAAGGCCTGCGGGATAGCGTGAGCAGAACGTAAGGTGGATCTGTGGAGGGTTTCATCGCAATTGGGCGTCTGACCAAACCGCATGGTCTCCGTGGTGAATTGGTCTTCTTACCCTACTTTTATGATCTCGATCTGTTACCGGCTCTTATCACCCAAAAGATTTTCCTGCATCACAGTCAGACTCCCGAGCAGCCGCATACCGTGGATACATGGCGTTTAGCGCATAAACGGGTCTTGGTGCAATTGGCTGGCTGCAAGGATGTCACGAGCGCAGAGCGGTGGCGTGAGTACGAAGTCGTGGTGCCACGGAGTCGGTTTCCCGCGCTTCCCGTCGGCGAATACTACTGGTTTGAGATCGAAGGGCTGGCCGTGTACGATGACGCAGGGAGCTATCTTGGGAGAGTTGCTGAGATCATCTATACGGGGAGTAACGATGTCTATGTCGTGCAAGATGGGGTACAAGAGCGACTCGTCCCGGCTTTGCATGCTATGATACGGACGATTGACGTGGAGCATGGGGCGATGCACCTCGCGGTCACTGCCGAGCGACTCGACTAGACCATGGAAGTCCACATTCTGACCATTTTTCCCGAGATGTTTCTGGCCCCTTTCCAGGCAAGTATGCTGCAGCGGGCGCAGGAGCGTGGTTTATTGCACGTCCACGTCCATAACTTGCGCACCTTTGCGACAGACCGCCACCATATCACAGACGATGCACCCTATGGTGGGGGAGCTGGGATGATTATGAAACTGGAACCCATGGTGCGCGGCATCCAGGCCATCCAGGAGAATTTTGGCCCATCGCATGTCATCCTCCTGAGCCCCCAGGGGATGGTCCTGACCCAGGAGCACGCCAAGACCTTAGCGACCCAGGAGCGTTTACTGTTAATCTGCGGACGCTATGGGGGCGTCGATGCGCGCATACAGGCCTATACACACGCAGAAGTCTCCATTGGGGATTATGTACTCACGGGAGGAGAGATACCGGCCTTGGTGCTCATTGACGTGGTAGGACGCTTGCTGCCGGGGGTTCTTGGCGATCCCCATTCTGCCGAGGAGGATTCGCTCTTCCATGGTCTGCTGCAAGGGCCCCAATACACACGCCCGGTGGCCTACGGTGGCCTGCGCGTCCCCGACACCCTGTTATCAGGGGATCATGCGGCCATTCAGCGCTGGCGGCGGCGCCAAGCCCTGTGGACGACCCTGCAACGGCGTCCAGACCTCTTGTCGACCGCACCGTTGACGCCCCAAGACCACGCCGTGCTCCACGCCTTGCAGCATGCAGGAGCATCCCCCGATGGCTCGTGACGTGCCGCATCTCTCCATCGCCTTACTGCATTACCCTGTCTATAACAAAGCACGGGAGATCGTGGCGACCTCTCTCACTACCTTAAATCTCCATGACTTGGCACGCCTGGCTGCCACGTATGGGACAGCGGGATGTTATATCGTTACGCCCTTACAGCGGCAGCGCGAGCTCGCAGGCCAGATGATAGCGCACTGGACTGAGGGGTACGGCGCTACCTATAATCCTACCCGTGCAGAAGCCTTACACACGATCCAAGTCGTCGAACACCTTGAGGCCGTGGTCCAAGATATTACGCAGCATTGTGGCGTGGCGCCACGTTTGATCGCCACGGATGCGCGACTCTTCCCACGGTGCATTTCCTATGCGGCGTTGCGCCAGGTGATCTGGCAGGAGCGTCAGGTCTGCCTCTTACTCCTGGGGACAGGCTGGGGGTTAGCAGAAGACGTGATGGCACGTTGTGACTACATTTTAGCGCCGCTGTATGGATTAACACCGTATAATCACCTCCCGGTACGCGTCGCAGCAGGGATTATGTTAGACCGTTTGCTTGGTCAAACGGACGCGACGTCAAGTGTCCCCTCGCCACCACGGCGTTACGAGCAAGGAGCTGGATGATGTATCCGTTAATGGAACTTGAACAGAGCCAGATGAAGCAGAATCTGCCAGCATTTCGTCCTGGGGATACGGTGCGTGTCCAGGTGCGGCTCATAGAGGGGAATCGTGAGCGTGTCCAAGCCTTTGAAGGCGTGGTCATTTCCATTAGTGGTGCCGGTGGACGGCGGACGTTTATCGTGCGGAAAGTGTCGTATGGCGTCGGGGTTGAGCGCATCTTCCCTTTGCATTCCCCCAAGCTCGATAGCATTGAAGTGATACGGCGTGGGCAGGTCAGACGTGCGAAGCTCTTTTATCTCCGTCAGTTAAAAGGCAAGGCCGCGCGTATTAAAGAGAAACGTACAGCCTAGAAGAGCACGAGCCCTATGGTTCGCCGTCGTCGTGCTGCACCGGTGTTTGCTCCCGTCGAGCGCGAAGCCCACGTGGCTGGATTTCACAGAGTGGCCGGTCTTGATGAAGCAGGTCGTGGACCGTTGGCAGGCCCAGTCGTCGCTGCGGCAGTGGTGTTGCCTGTGGGGTGTCATATTCGAGGTTTGCGCGACTCGAAGTGTTTAACCGCTGCCCAACGGGATGCTGTCTATTACCGCATTCAGCAGCAGGCCTTAGCGTATGGCATGGGCATGGTCTCTCATACACAGATTGATCAACGCAATATCCTGTGGGCGACCCAAGAAGCGATGCTCGCGGCCGTGCGGCAGTTATCGGACAGCCCGGATCTGTTACTGATTGATGGCATCACAGCGTTACCTACGGCCTTCCCACAACGCTTACTCATCGGGGGCGATGCACGCTGTGCGTCGATTGCTGCCGCGTCAGTCCTGGCAAAGGTCACCCGCGATCGTCTCATGATGACCTATGCGGAGGCATATCCAGCCTATGGTTTTGAGCGGCACAAAGGCTATCCTACTCCAGAGCACTATGCGCGCTTGCGCACCTACGGCCCGTGCGCCATACACCGGCGGAGTTTCCGCGGGGTGGTTTCCACGGCGCACGCGGCCCAGGGAGAGCCGCATGCGTAGTTGGCGTCGCTGGCGTGGCCAGCATGGCGAACAGATGGCCGTCCAATTTTTACAGGGGCACGGTTATCGCATCGCCCAGCAGAATTACCGCTGTCGCGTGGGTGAGGTCGATATTATTGCCTGGGATGGGACGACGCTGGTGTTTGTTGAGGTCAAGACGAAAGGGCAAACCGCCTTTGGGGCACCGCAAGCCATGGTGGATGCACGCAAACAACAGAAAATCGTCCAGGTGGCGATGGTCTACGTGCAGGAGCAGCGGTTACGCGATCTGACACTGCGTTTTGATGTTGTGGCCATTATGATGGTCCCCGGTGCGGCCCCTGTCGTCACGCATGTCCCGAGTGCGTTTACGCCCTCGCCGCATTTCCTGTATTGAAAATGCAGTCCTTGTCAGTGTGTGACCCCGAGGGGTTGGCCCTTGACAAAGAGGTGTCTGACTCCTATCTTTCTAATCTCACCGTCCGGATCTGACGTCGATGGAGGGCATGAGTCTTGAGTATGCAGACGGTTTCTGTTCGGAAAGAAGACGTAACGCGCAAATGGTACATCATCAACGCCGAGAACCAGGTGGTTGGGCGTCTGGCCAGTGAAGTCGCCAAAATTTTGCGCGGGAAGCATAAACCCCTTTATACTCCGCATGTGGATACTGGCGATTACGTCATTATCATCAATGCCGACAAAGTGAGTTTCACAGGGGATAAATGGGCGCAGAAGCTCTACCGCTGGCATACAGGGTATACGGGGGGCTTTCGCGAGATCACGGCGGGAAAAATGCGTCAGCGTCAGCCGGAACGTATTATGGAATACGCGATTCGTGGCATGTTACCCAAGACCAAATTGGGACGGGCGATGTTTAAGAAGCTTAAGGTCTATGCGGCGAACTCGCATCCGCATGCAGCGCAACAGCCTGAGCCTCTGGTATTCTCAGCATAATGAGTCATGGGTTGGCTCTCCTCCTGCGCATGCGAGGAGACTTTGCCTGGCCTTGGGAGGCAGGATGGCAGAAGGGATTCGCTATTACGGTACAGGGAAGCGGAAGTCGGCGATTGCACGCGTGTGGCTTATGCCTGGGAACGGGAAAATTACGGTAAACCAGCGGTCGCTGGAGACGTATTTCCCTGTTGAGACGCATAAGATGCTCATTCAGGAGCCATTTCGGCTCACCCAAACCCTTGGGCAATATGACGTACTGGTCACCGTCAAGGGTGGGGGCATTGCCGGTCAGGCCGTGGCGATTCGTCATGGGATCTCGAAAAATCTGCTCCATGTTGATGTCGCGCTCCGTCCTGTCCTCAAACAGGCCGGGTTTCTGACGCGTGATTCGCGTATCAAAGAGCGGAAGAAGTATGGGCAGAAAAAAGCCCGCAAGCGTTTCCAATATTCCAAACGCTAAGCAGTGTTCACAGGGGATACTGCTCTAACAGTCCTTCTGTCAGTAGGGGGTGTGTCCTTGGCCGTTACAACTATCAGGCAACTATTAGAGTCTGGCGCCCATTTTGGCCATCAGACAAATCGCTGGAACCCGAAGATGAAGCGCTATATCTTTGGGTCGCGGAATGGCATCTATATTATCGATCTCCAGCAAACGCTCTCAAAATTCCGCGAAGCGTACGAATTTATTCGGCATACATCTGCCCGTGGCGATAGAATTCTCTTTGTCGGCACGAAGAAACAGGCCCAAGACATTGTCAGTAGCGAAGCCATACGCTCACAGCAATTCTATGTGAACCAGCGTTGGCTTGGTGGGATGCTGACCAACTTTGCGACGATCAAGAAAAGCCTCGACCGGTTGCGCGAATACGAGCACATGCAGGAGGCGGGCCTGTGGGACAGCCTCCCGAAGAAAGAAGTCTTGCAACTGCAGAAGCGGATCGATAAGCTGGAGAAGCTCTTGGGCGGGATTAAAGACATGGAGTCCTTGCCAGGCGCCGTGTTTATCATTGACTGTAAAAAGGAAAAAATTGCCATCAGCGAGGCCAAGAAACTTGGCATTCCGACGGTGGCGATCGTGGATACGAACTGTGATCCTGACGATATTGATTACGTTATCCCAGGGAATGACGATGCCATCCGTACTATCCGCTTGGTAACAGGACGCCTGGCAGACGCGGCCATTGAGGGAATGCATGAGCGACAAGCGGTGTCTTTGCATGGTGCGACGTCACAGGTACCCCTGCTCGTGGCGGAGGAGATGAGCCCCGTCGTCGCCTCAGACAGTGCAGTGGCCTCTGCGGTAGGGGCCGTGGCAGAGGCATTCACCACAGAACAGCTCCCATCCGAGTAGTCTAGGTGGAAGGAAACGTTGCATGCAAGTTACCCCAGCGATGATCAAGGATCTCCGTGAAAAAACTGGGGCCGGGATCATGGATTGCAAGGAGGCCCTGACGGTCTCCAACGGTCTCATGAATGAGGCGATAGATTTCTTACGGAAGAAGGGACTGCAGTCCGCAGCCAAGCGGGCGGCACGGACGACACAAGAAGGTGTGGTCGGTTCGTATATTCATGGCGGTGGGCGCATTGGGGTGCTCGTCGAGGTGAATTGCGAAACGGATTTTGTGGCGCGTACAGACGAATTCCAAACGCTCGTCCATGATCTCGCCATGCACGTCGCGGCCGCGACCCCGCTCTATCTGACGCGCGAGGATGTGCCATCCGATATTCTCGCGAAGGAACGGGAGATTTATGAGGAGCAGGCGAAGACGAGCGGGCGTCCAGCACAGGCTATCCCGAAAATTATTGAAGGACGTATCGAGAAATACTTCCAGGAAGTCTGCCTGCTTGATCAGTCTTTTGTGAAAGACCCCAGCATGACGGTGCAAGAACTTGTCCAGGCCAGAATTGCCAAGACAGGGGAAAATATCTCTATACGGCGTTTCATACGTTTTCAGGTGGGCGACACAGCCTAGCTTCCCTGTCCACTGCGCCAACGACCAGACGACACGAAGGATGATCCATGGTGCAAGCGCTCGCTTACCGTCGTATCCTGCTCAAATTGAGTGGGGAAGCACTCATTGGTGAGCAGGGCTACGGGATTGATGCGGCCATGCTGCAGTACATTGCCGATGAAATTCATGATGTACGACAGTTGGGGGGAGAGCTTGCCCTCGTGATTGGCGGTGGCAATATCATCCGTGGGACTGATGCCAGTGCCTATGGTATTGAACGTGTCACGGTCGATTATATGGGGATGTTAGCGACGGTTATTAATAGCCTCTCCCTACAATCTGCCTTAGAGAAACGTGGGATCATCACACGTGTACAAACGGCTTTTGAAATGAAAGCGGTCGCTGAATTATATATCCGGCGGCGGGCGATCCGTCATTTAGAAAAAGGTCGTGTGGTCATTTTTGCTGGAGGCACGGGGAATCCGTTCTTTACGACGGATACCACGGCGGCGTTGCGCGCGGCGGAGATTGATGCTGATATCGTGTTGAAAGCTACCAAAGTCGATGGGATCTATGATTCGGATCCGCTCCTGAATCCACATGCGGTAAAATTGCCACGTCTCACCTATCTTGATGCGTTGCAACGCCAGCTCAAAGTGATGGATGCGACAGCGATTTCTCTGTGTATGGACAATAAGTTGCCCATTGTGGTCTTTAATCTCAAAGCTGCGGGCAGTATTCGTGCTGTGTTGGAAGGTAAGCACGTCGGGACTTTTGTAGGAGGGGAGTAAGCATGGTCGAGGATCTCTTCCGCGAAACTGAGCAGAAAATGGAGCGCTCCCTGGTGGCCTTGCGTAAGGATTTGTCGCGTATTCGGACGGGGAGGGCGTCACTCGCCCTGCTCGAAGGTATTACGGTGGACGCGTATGGTACGCCCACGCCGTTGCATCAGATGGCCACCTTGGCCGTCCCAGAAAGCCGCTTGATTACCATTCAGCCGTGGGATAGAACGCAGATTAATCCAATCGAAAAATCTATTCAGCGTTCTGATCTCGGGCTGACGCCTGTCAATGATGGCAAACTGATTCGCTTAGCCATCCCTCCCTTAACGGCTGACCGCCGTAAAGATCTCGTCAAGCAAGTGAAAAAGATTGGGGAAGAAGCCAAGGTGACGTTACGGAGTGTACGCCGTGAGGGCAATGAAAGCTTAAAAGAGTTGGAAAAGTCCAAGAACATCTCCGAAGATGACTGGCGCCGTAGCCAGGATACGATGCAAAAGCTGACCGATCGCTACATTACCCAAGTCGATGAGGTGTTAAGCGCCAAAGAGCACGACATCTTGGAGGTGTAAAACGTTTGACGATTCTTGCTCTGGAGAGGAGAGGCATCGGCGTGGACCCAGCGTTGCTCAGTCAGCTATGCACGGACAAGCTTCCGAAACATCTCGCCATCGTCATGGATGGTAATGGCCGTTGGGCTCAACAGCGGCACTTGCCGCGCAATGCAGGCCATCGGGCCGGGGTCAAGTCGGTTGATGAGGTGGTGTCGCTCTGTCGCCGCCTAGGCATACAGGCTCTCACACTTTTTGCCCTCTCGACGGAGAATCTTGAACGTCCTCGGACTGAGGTTGATGGGCTCATGCGCATCCTACGCTTGTATCTCCGCAAGGAAGTGGAGCGCATGCGCCAAGAAAATATCCACTTCAATACGATTGGCAATATGGCCGTGTTTCCTGCAGTGGCACGGGCGATCATCGAAGAAACGTTGGCCAAAACTGCTGCCTGTGATGGCATGGTGTTTACCCTCGCCCTGGGGTACGGTGCCCATGCGGAAATGGTCCGTGCCGCCAAGCAACTGGCTTGGCAAGTACAGCATGGCTTCTTAGCCATTGACGATATTGACGAAGCGTTGTTCGCTAGCCACCTTGACACTGCAGGACTGCCTAATGTGGACTTGTTAATTCGTACAAGTGGCGAAAAACGGTTGAGCAATTTTCTTCTATGGCAACTCGCTTACACTGAACTGTACTTTACGCCGGTGCTTTGGCCAGATTTTCGTAGCGATGACCTGCTCCGGGCGCTTCTCGATTACCAACATCGAGAACGACGCTTCGGCTTGACGCACGAACAGCTCGCGCAGGCCGTACAATCCTGAGGATAGTTGCTAGTCGAGACAGGCAATCCAGCGTATCCGCTGTGGGATGCACCAACATTCTCCTGTGCAGGCGGTGGCTATGGATGGATCCATGGAACAAGTGAAGCGTGTCGCGAGTGCCCTTATCCTCCTCCCTCCTCTCATCCTTCTCCTATTATATACCTCGCCCCTCGTCGTCCTTCTCCTGGTATGTGTATGTATTGGGTTGAGTTTGCGCGAATACTTTCACCTGTTGCACGACGTCTGCCCCGCACGCTGTATCGCTGTCACCTGGATTGCGGCCTTTGCTCTGGCGCTGGCGGTCTACCTTGGTGGGGCCTCCTGGATGCAGCCCATGCTGTTTGGCGGTGTGGTGGCTCTCACCTTCAGTGTTATGAGCACGGCTGCCCACGTCACACAGCTGTGGCCAATGTTCGTCTCGAGTGTGTTCGGGCTGCTCTTTATCGGGTGGACCCTCAGTCATCTCCTCGTCTTACGCCTTCTCCCGGCAGGACCATGGTACCTCCTGTTTCTGTGTGCCGTGGTGTGGGTGGGTGACTCAGCCGCCATGTATGTTGGCAAAAGCCTGGGGCGGCATAAATTGGCCCCCGCTATCAGTCCTGGGAAAACCTGGGAAGGTGCCGTTGGGGGCGTCCTCGGCAGTATGGGGACGGCGGTAGTCAGTGCGTACTTCTGGCTCCCGCATGTGCGAGTGTGGCAATGTATGGTCCTGGGGGGCTGTATTGCGTTGGCAGCTCAAAGCAGTGATCTAGGCGAATCAATGCTGAAGCGTTACGCTGGGGTCAAAGATTCTGGTAGGCTCATCCCAGGGCATGGTGGTATCCTCGATCGTCTTGACAGTATGCTGTTTGCCGCCCCTACCCTAGTATATGCCCTGCATGTACTGTTGCGCATGCCTTCGTTGTGAAGGTGATTCTGCCTCTGGTGACCATTAATCGACGTACTTCCCCGACTAAAGTCGGGGGACTCTTCGGAGTCGGTGTCGAACAGACTCCGTGCCGTGAGGCACGCCGTTCTTGCGGTCATGATACCCCCGGATGCGTGCCAGTCCTGGGCGCTATCGTCTGTCGTTCAATGGCCGTGCCGAGTAGCACGCTGTGCGGCAGACCCGACAAGCCGTGAGAACATTGTCGAGGCAAACGTGACCGGCGCAAGCCGAGTGGAAAGGTAACTTCATGACCCAAGTCTTTGTCCTGGACCGTGAGCGTCACCCCCTCGACCCCTGCCATCCGGCACGGGCACGGGAGCTGTTGCGGGACGGCCGGGCGGCGGTGTGGCGGCGCTTCCCCTTCACCATCATCCTGAACGACCGGAGTCGAGCCGAGTCGGTGGTGCACGAGCACCGTGTGAAAATTGACCCTGGCAGTCACACCACGGGTCTGGCGCTGGTCGCTGGCGCCCGTGTCCTCTGGGCTGCCGAGCTGACCCACCGCGGCCAGCGGATCACCGCGGCCTTGCGCAGCCGGCACGCCATCCGGCGGGGTCGCAGGCAACGCCAGACGCGCTACCGGCAGCCACGTTTCCTCAACCGCAGGCGGCCTGTCGGCTGGCTGCCTCCCGCGCTCGGCAGCCGGGTAGCCAACATCATGACGTGGGTCGAGCGACTGGCGCGCCTGTGTCCGATCACGGCGCTGAGCCAAGAGCTCGTTCGGTTTGACATGCAACTGATGCAGAACGCCGAGATTGCTGGCGTGCAGTACCAGCAGGGCGAGCTGGCTGGGTACGAAGTGCGTGAGTATCTCTTGGAGAAGTGGCACCGCACCTGTGCTTACTGTGGCGCCAAAAATGTTCCCCTGGAAGTCGAGCATATCACTCCGAAGGTCCGCGGCGGCTCCAATCGCGTCAGCAATCTGACCCTCGCCTGCGTGCCGTGCAACAAGAAGAAAGGCGCGCAGACGGCGGCAGAGTTCGGCTTTCCGCAGGTCCAGGCGCAGGCCAGGATGCCGCTGCAAGACGCTGCCGCCGTGAACGCAACACGCTGGCGGCTCTATCAGGCGTTGCACGCCACGGGACTGTCCGTAGAGACCGGCACGGGTGGGCGCACGAGATACAACCGGACACGCCTAGGCCTCGCCAAGTCGCACTGGGCAGACGCCGCGTGCGTCGGAGCGAGTACCCCAGACACACTGGAGGTCACCGGGATACGGCCGCTGGGCATCCGGGCCATGGGCCACGGAACCAGGCAGATGTGTCGCACCGATGCCCACGGTTTCCCGCAGACCCACCGGGGTCGGCAGAAAGGCTACTTCGGTATGCAGACGGGGGATCTCGTCAAAGCGATGGTCCCCAAAGGGAAGTATATCGGGACGTTGATGAGCCGTGTGGTGGTCAAGGCCAGCGGCTGGTTTGATCTTGTCATCCATGGCAAGAAGGCCAGTGTGCATCAGCAGCATTGCACACGGCTCTGGGCTGCCGATGGCTATACCTACACCCTGCCTGCTGTCGCAGGCACCGCTGTGTCCTCCCCCCGCTCAAGCGAGGGGTCTCCACAGCGGAAATTTTAGGAAGCGATGTGTATGGACACCCCAAAAGGTCTTGCGGTGCTCGGTTCGACTGGTTCAGTGGGCGTGAACACCCTGGATGTCGTCGCGGCTCATCCTGAGAAATTCGTGGTGTTGGCGCTGGCAGCACATTCCAATGTCGATGCTCTTGAGGAACAAGTCCGCCGGTTGCATCCTTGTCTGGCTGTCTTATTTGACGAAGATAAAGCGGCGGTACTGCGGCATCGCCTGCGCGACCTGGATGTTGAGGTAGATGCCGGTTTAGAGGGTTTATGCCGTGCGGCCACCTATCAAGGGGTCCAGATGGTCATGTCCGCGGTGGTCGGCTCTATCGGCTTGCTCCCCACTATCCGTGCTGTCCAGGCTGGTATTGACGTGGCCTTGGCCAACAAGGAAACGCTGGTCATGGCGGGAGAGTTGGTCATGCGCCTGGACCAGCCGACCTGGGGACGCATCATTCCCGTTGATAGTGAGCACAATGCCATTTTTCAGGTGCTCGAAGGTCAGCAAGCCACCGCGTTACGTCGTATTTTGTTGACGGCCTCCGGGGGACCATTTCGTGAGTGGTCACGCGAGGCGATGCAGCATGTGAGCTTGGAACAGGCGTTGCAACATCCCAACTGGAAAATGGGACGAAAAATTACGATTGACTCGGCTACTATGATGAACAAAGGTCTCGAGGTCATTGAGGCGCATCATCTCTTCCGTGTCCCACTGGACCACGTGCAGATTGTGGTCCATCCGCAGAGTATCATTCATTCGATGGTCGAATTGCATGATGGCTCCGTCCTGGCACAACTTGGTATCCCTGACATGCGGATTCCGATTGCCTATGCCCTGGCCTATCCCGAGCGCCTCCCCAATCGTCTCCCCGCGCTTGATTTGTTTGCGGTACAAGCGCTCGAGTTTTACCCACCAGATCCCGAACGCTTTCCCTGTATACGCCTGGCCTATACAGCCGCCAAGACCGGAGGAACCATGCCCGCGGTGTTGAACGCCGCCAATGAAATTGCCGTCCAGGCGTTTCTGGATAGGGCGCTGCCTTTCCTCGGGATCCCGACGGTCATCGAAGCCACTATGGGGCAACATACGGCAGTCCCCTTAGCAGACGCCTCCGTCGCCTTGCAAGCGGATCACTGGGCACGTGAATACGCCCAGGCGGCGGTCAAGGAGTTCGCCGTATCAAAAACCATCTAATTCTCTGGCTGGCGACCGGAGGGTATAGTGGCTATCTCCCTCTTGCCCCAGGGACGTGGGGCTCGCTGGTTGGACTCCTGCTCTTTGTGTGCTGGGCCGCTTTGCCATCTTGGCTCTATGGGCTGCTCTTGCTTGTGAGTGGAGCGCTCGGCATCTGGGTTGCAGGGGAGGCCGAACAGCTTTTAGGACGTAAAGATGCTGCGCCCATCGTCATAGACGAGATTGTCGGGATACTGCTCACCTACTATGCGGTGCCGGTCTCATTACTTCCAGTCGGGCTCGGTTTTCTGCTTTTTCGTCTATTCGATATTACCAAGCCATGGCCCCGTTTGGAACTGCTCCCAGGTGGATGGGGTATTATGCTCGATGATGTGCTTGCCGGTCTGTTGGCCCAGAGCTGCCTCCGGCTCTTCCTCGTGGGGTGGGGAGACTGAGCAGCGGATGGACTCCACATGCTTGCCCACGTTTCTGGCTGCTCTTCCGCCGCCATTGCGGCAACGACGTGTAGGGCTCGTGCAGGAGGCAGCATTCCTTATCTCAGGTCTTGGCGTTGGCTCGCACCAGAGGATAGACATCTGACGTAGCACTGCCTGGAGATGATTGGTGTATGCCCGTGTGCTATCCTTCGTCGAAACGATGCTCCACACTCTCATCTCATGCGGTGTCCTCCTCGAGAACGGTCCCTTCCATTGCCGTGTAACGTTGGGAAGGGGACAGCATACCCGGATGTCGTGTGCCATGGCGTCTCTCCTCCAGCACGAGAGGGAGCGCTATGTTGGCGTATGGCGCGCCACGCGATGGCTCTGAGGCAGAGCCACATCCAGGCTGGTGGTACACGCTATGTCGTTGTGCTATTCCTCACATTGCAAAGTTGCCACCATTTTTGTATCCTTTAGGATAATACATGGCTCCTGTGGAAAAAAGTCTTCCACAGGGCTTAAGTAAGAGAAGATGACATCCGATAAGGCAGAACGATAGACGATGGTGAGCCTCTGTGCCAGGCAAGATTGTGGAGGAAGTTCTACTGTGCCAGGGACGTTCAGAGTGTGGGAGTAGATGGGGGGTAGGAGCAACGCACTCTTAGCATATTTGCGAGATATGATGCACTGTAGATGAAGTATATTTGTCTGGCTTGGAGCGAGAATACAAGGACCACTGATGGTCTTGATGAGGGTCTCGCAGTATACAGTATGGACAGGAGGTGCCGATTACAGAATATTGGCTAGTATGTAGAGTGTTTTTTTATTCCATACAAATTTCTACCATAGGAGATGGATACATGCAGATGCATAGTCGTCTGAACAAACGTGAGTCAGGTTTTACCCTCATTGAGTTGATGATTGTCGTGGCTATTATTGGTATCCTGGCAGCGATTGCCGTCCCGAATTTCATCAACTATCGGAACAAAAGCCGTATTGCGGCTGGTGTAGGGACTGGTGAAAGTGTGCGTGCGGCGTTTGCGTCGTTTGCGGCTGATAGTCTGGATAACCTGTTCCCAGCTGGTGCTTCCGTGGCTAGCTATGCGAACCTGGTAACGCTTGCCAATGCGAATGGCGCGACGCTCAAAGCCACCGCGGCAGAGATGGGTATAGCGTATTCCCATTACTCGGTTCTGGACACGGATGGTGACGGTACCAATGATTCGTATGCGATCTGGGCTACGGTAAATGGCATCCCGGCAGCTGGCTATGCCGGGGCTGTGCTGCGTATCGCTCCGGAAGGGATCACGCGGTGCCCGTCAGGCACGGCGCTCGCCGCGACAACCTGTTAATGTGTGACAGACACGATGGCTTGAGCTGTCGTCTCACAGGCTAGAAGATACAGCCTTCATCTGCAGGGGGAGAGAGGTACTCTCTCCCTTCATTTTTTGCGTAGGCTGCCATGGCTGTCTCAGCAGGGAAGATGGGGCAAGGGATAGCACGGTCACGTTGTAGCGTTTGACGCAGGCGAGCGTCTTCTAACGTGTGAGGAGCCACGCTGTTGCCTAGAAAATCTATACTATCTGGACTGCCTGGGGCAGGGGCTCTTCTTGGCTCTGTAGGTCTATTCATTCTGGCGAGCCTGCTGTATATTTACGGTCTGTGTCCGAGCATATCCTGGTTTGACTCTCCAGAGTTCGTGACGATACCCTGGACGTTGGGTATTGGCCATCCGGCGGGCTCTCCGACGTATTCCCTGGCTGTCAAGATTGCCACGTTTCTCCCTCTCGGCAGTGTCGCCCTGCGTGTCAACGTCTGTTCTGCCCTTGCGTCGGTGCTCAGCCTGGTCGTCATGGGTCGACTCTTGTGGCGCTTGCTAGACGGGTCTGGCGTCCCATCCTCGGTGCCGATACGCTCACTGGCGACCGCGAGTGGCGTGCTCTTGCTCTTGGTCTCAGAGTCCTTCTGGCGTCTGTCAGAGGTCGCTGAGGTGTATAGCCTGCAAACGTGGTGTTTCGTCCTGCTGTTACTCCTGCTCGTCACCGCCCGTCACGCGACACCTCTCATGCAACAGCGCTACTGTTGGTCCTTCGCCTTTCTCTATGGTTTAAGCGCTGGGGTGCATGCCACCATGGCGGTGTTCCTCCCGGCCTTCCTGGGCTTTTGGGTACTGGCCATGCCGCGCCTGTTCCGCAGCCGTGCCCTCGCATTTCTGGGGTTTTTCTTTCTTTTAGGTTTTGCGACCTACCTCTATCTACCGCTGCGTTCCCTCACGGAGCCGGTCTTTAATTGGGGCGAGCCCCAGACCTGGCAACAATTTTGGGGGCACATCACTGATAAGAAGGATGGCGCAGCCGTGACTGCGATATTTTGGTACCAGATGCCCTATCAGCTCTCAAGGTATGTTACCCACCTCGTGAATGAGTTTTCCACGTTTGGGGTGGTCTTAGGGTGCCTAGGCTTTCTGAGTTGTTGGCGCCGTGATAAGCCGCTCGCCGTATTGCTGACCCTGGCCTGGGCTGGACACACCCTGTTTTTTCTCCGCGGATGGGGGGATACGGCCTGGGGGTTTATCCCGTCTTTTGTGATTTTTACTCTGTGGATTGGCCTGGGAACACACGCCTGTCTGAGCGGGCTGCACCATGCCTATCAACGGCATACGATTCGCGTGCCACGCGTGGCGCTCTATACGCTTTTCCTCGGTGCGCTGGCCCTCACAGTGAGCCAAACGCTGGTGCGCCATGCCCCGACGGCCAGTAAAGCGACCAATTATGCGGCAGAGCTGTATGGCAAAGTGCTGCTCGACCAACTCCCGCCCGATGCAATCCTCTTCTGTCAGTATGCGTGGTTTCCACTGCTCTACCTCCAGGCCATCGAGCGACAACGTCCAGATCTGACCTTTATCTTACAGGGCGCGGTCTTTGCCCCGCGGTATTTTTCACTGATCTCACCTACACGCTTCCCCAATATTCAACAGGTGACCAGTCCGCATTCCATTACAGTATCGACTGGGCAGTATTTCTGGCGGTTCGCACAGCTGAACGCCGAGCAGCATCCGTTGTTTTGGGATCCCGAGACCCAATATCAGATGTATTTCACAGAACATTTCCTGCCACAAGGCTTGCTATTCGCCTTTGATCCTTTTAAGAAGATCGAACACACGCCAGCCTTCTTACGTACCCATGAAAAATTAGTCTCCCAGGCTACCAATCGTATCTTACAGGGAGCGCTTGAAGATTTTACCACCTACTTTCTAGCCAATAAGCTCAATATTATTGCTACCTATTTTCGTCAGGTAGGTGCTGTCCGAGCAGCGTACTCAACCTTTCACACGGCTCTCTCTATACGACCTCATGAGCAAACGGTCAACAATAACTACGGTGGTTTTCTTCTGGAGCAAGGCCACCCGACCAAGGCTCTGGACTACCTCAACCGTGCCTATGCTCAAGACCCTATTGGGCCAGTCATCAACAGAAATATGGGTTTACTCCTCGCGCTTCAGGGAGACATGCTGCAGGCCACCTCTTTTTTTCAGCGCGCCCTCAACTTTGGTGGCGCTCATGGCGAGACGTATGAGAAGCTCGCGGAAACCTATGTGGCCCTCAATCGTATACCGTTCGCCTTGGATACCTTACGGCTGGCCCTACAATACTACCAGCAGCAGGTGATGAGTCATGCAGCGAACACCCAGATACAGCACAAGATCTCCATGCTCCAAGAGCGCATACAACAACTCGAAAACCAGGGGCAGGTGGTGCCCCCAACCCCGTAATGCGAGGAGTAGGTGGTGTACAACGGTCAAACCGTCGCCGTGGTTGTGCCAGCGCATAATGAAGAACAACTGATTGGCCAGGTGCTCGACACGATGCCAGACTTTGTGGATCTCGTCATCGTCGTCGATGATGCGAGTACGGACCACACCGCGGCCATTGTCGCGTCCTATAAGACGGGGATGGGGCCTCGTCTGGTGCTCGTCGAGCATGCGCATAACCAGGGCGTTGGCGCCGCCATTGTGACTGGCTATAAGCAGGCTCTCGTGCGGCAGAGTGACATGGTGGCCGTGATGGCCGGTGATGGCCAAATGCATCCCGATGATTTGGAGCGTCTTGTCGCCCCTGTGGCGTGTAAGGAAACGGATTATGCCAAGGGTAATCGCCTCTTCCGCGGCGAATCCTGGCAGATGATCCCCCATACACGGTATCTGGGGAACTCCGCTCTCTCGTTACTCACCAAAATTGCTTCAGGCTACTGGCATATTGCTGACTCACAGAGCGGTTATACCGTGATTTCCCGTACGGCCTTGCAACGCTTAGACCTTGATGGCATCTATAAACGCTATGGAATGCCGAATGACATCTTAATCAAACTCAACGTCGGCAATTTTCGTGTCCGTGATATTTCCGTCCGACCTGTCTATAATATCGGTGAGCGTTCAGGGATCCGCCTCCGCACAGTCATTCCAACGATTTCTTGGCTCTTGCTCCGGGGGTTCGGCTGGCGCCTGAAGGACAAATATATTATTCGGGACTTTCACCCGCTCGTCTTCTTTTACGCCATGGGTTTGACCCTTTTTCCGGCAGGATGTCTGTTTGGAGCCTATCTCTTTTGGTACCGTGTGTTTATTGGGACCGTCGCCACGACGAGCGCGCTTTTTGCGGTGTTTTTACTAATTTCCGGTCTCCAAGCACTGTTTTTCGCCATGTTCTTTGACATGGATTATAACAAGCATCTCAGGTAACGCTCGACACAGAGCGCGTGATGGGGCGTCACCGGCGGCGTCTATAAGCGCTGCGCCGGTGTCTGACTCGATCATGAATGGGAGGAGTATATGGCATGGCAGATTCCGCTGGCAGATATCGACTTTGGTCCGGAAGAGCATCAGGCTGTACAGGAGGTCTTGACCTCCAAATGGCTGAGCATGGGGCAGGTCACAGAGACGTTTGAACAGCAGTTTGCTGCCCTTATTGACGTGCCCTATGCGGTAGCGGTGTCGAGTGGTACCGCGGCACTCCATCTGGCGCTCGCCGCTTTGGATATTGGGCCTGGCGATGAGGTAATCGTTCCCTCCTTGACCTTTGTGGCCTCCGTCAATGCCGTCCTCTATGTCGGTGCGACTCCTGTCTTCGTCGATATCACGTCGCCGGACGATTTTTCGATTGACCCCGCAGCCATTGCACGCGCTCTCACCCCAGCCACCAAAGCCGTCATTGTTGTGCACTATGGTGGGTATGCCGTCGATATGGCCGCGATTGCGACTGTGCTGGCTGGCCGCTCAATCGCTGTGATCGAGGATGCCGCGCACGCCCCTGGCGCCCGGTTAGATGGGCGTGCCCTCGGCAGTTTCGGCGATGCCGGCTGTTTCAGCTTCTTTGCCAATAAAAATATGACGACCGGCGAAGGTGGCATGTTGACGACCGCACGACACGATGTCTATCAACGTGTCCGACGCCTACGCTCCCACGGCATGACCTCTCTCACCTGGGATCGCCATCGTGGGCATGCCTCAGGCTATGATGTCGTTGACTTAGGTTTTAACTATCGCACGACCGAGATCAACACGGCTCTTGGCCTCGTGCAGCTCCACAAACTCGCCGACAATGCGCAGCGGCGGCAGCGCCTGACCGCACGTTATCAGCAGCAGTTACGAGCTATCCCTGGCGTGACGGTGCCCTTTCAGGCACACCGAGGAACTTCGGCCTATCACTTACTGCCCATCTTGCTGGATAATCCAACGGTGCGTGCGCATGTCATGCAGTCGCTTGCTGGGCAAGGCATTCAGACCAGCATGCATTATCCCCCGATCCATCACTTCAGCCTGTATCGCCAGCGTTATCCCGTCCCTCCTGGCCGTCTCCCCCAGACGGAAGCCGTGGGGACTCGTGAACTCACCCTGCCACTCTATGCCACGATGACCGATACGCAGGTCGATACGGTCTGCGCGGCCCTGGCCGCAGCCGTGCAGCCATCCGAGGGGTTGTAATGGCTGAGGAGCACGACACACGTGCCGCATGGGAAGCCCGGAGTCAGCTCTATGGGGCCTCATTACGGAGTGTCCTGTTTCAGGGACTCCCCGAGCGTGTGAATGCGCATCTCCATCAGTGGCATACGCAGTTTTTGTTGCAGCACATCGTGCCAAAGCCACACCTACGCATCTTAGACATAGGGTGTGGCTTTGGACGCTTGACCTTACCGATTCTCCAGCAATGTCCCGATGCGGAAGTGCTCGGGGTGGATATTAGTCCCACGTTCGTCGATCTCTTTCGCCAAACGACCTTGCAAAACGCTCTGGTAGGGTCGCTCGACGCTCTCCCGCCGGATATCGGACCATTCGATTACATCATCTGTGTCACCGTCCTCATGTATGTTGAAACACAGCAGTTGCAAGAGGCCATGCGGAATTTAGTGCGTTTGCTACGCCCCGAGGGCACATTACTGCTCATTGAGAATGATTTTCTGGGGTTTTGCTGCTCTGTGGGGCCTCTGACCTGCGTCCAAAGAGCGCTGCGGAAGAAGCCGTCCGCAACACCGGCGCATCTTTTTCGGCGCCGAACCGTCCGCATGCTGGTGGAGGGGAGCGGGGCGGTCGTACGTCACCAACGCGGCTTACCCTTTACCACCGTCTGTCTCGTACCGCTTGCCTGCTTCTTCGCCTACTGCCCACAGTTTTTTTTGCATGACGTCTGCCTCCGCTTGTTCGCCTGGCTGGATCGCGCCTGCGGCTCGCTGGCGCTCCCTTCACTGTATCGTGGGTATGTCATAGCACAAGCGTCCTCACATACCACGCCATCGCGTCAGAGGGAGGCAGAGTGGTCACCCGAAAAACGCTGATCCGGCTGCTGGTCATTGTTGCCCTGATGGCCGTGGGGTACTATTGGGGCGAAAAACTCAGCGCACACTGGGACATCCTGCGCACCTATCCCTATACATGGCATATGCCATCTCTCCTCGCCGCCTTGGGATGCACGATGGTGGCTTTTCTCACAGACGCGGTCCTTTTTCAAGCCTGCGTGAATCGTGCTATGCAGCAGAAGCTACTCTCCTTTTGTATGGGATTTGTGCTCTTCAATCTGAGCACTCTGCTGAAATATCTCCCTGGGACCGTGTGGAGCTATACGGCACAGGTCGCGTGGTTTTCCCAACGGGGCCTCCCTCTCGCGCGTGTCGTCTACATCAATGGCCTCTGTAGCCTGACGGCAATCCTCACCTCTGTCCTCATCGGGGCGGTCTGTGGGCTGGAGTATTGGGCGCTCTTTGGGGGAAAAATCCTCGTCGTGTTGGGGCTGGCTCTGCTGGGCAATGTGGTGTTGCTCTGTGCCAGTGCCCGCGTGATGGCCGCATGTGTGCGAGGGGTCCAGCGCTATGTCACACACACCATCGACGTGTTCCCGCTCGCACCGACTTTTATCGTGGGCATGCAGATGATCTATGTGTGCCAGTGGATCTTCTTAAGCTTGGGAGGGCATTATGCACTCCGTGGTCTTGGCGTGGCGCAGCCCTGGTCGCAGCTCTCCGCCGTGCTCTTCGCCCTCTCTTTCTCCTGGGTGGCGGGGTATCTGAGCCTGCTCACACCAGGCGGCATCGGCGTCCGCGAAGGCGTGATGTACGCGCTTTTGCAGCCTATTACCGACGTGCAAACCGCGCTGATGTTGCCGATTGCTATGCGGGTCTTATACTTGCTTGTCGAGTGCTGTTTTGGGGCTCTTGGCAGCTTTTTGGCCGTGAGATGGCGCATTTTTTCTCACGCGCCAGTAACGCTTGCTCCCGCAACACCATGAGGCGCCAGGTGTGTCACACAGACAAGGAAGCTCCGTGTCATCCAAGCCGCTGACCATCTGCCTACTGACGAGTTCCTTTCCCAGCCATCCGCGGGATCATGTGGCGGCTCCTTTCCTGCCGCCCTTTCTGGCAGCCCTTGAAAGCCAGGGGGTCCGTACCATGGTCTATACCCAAGAGCGTCCTGGACTCCACGAGCCCGTGCTCGATGTGCCGATGAGGCGATTTCCCTGGGGTGGGGGAGAGATGCCTATCGCCCAGCTGAAACCCTATCTCCCAAGCCACGCCTGGCATCTTGCCCGTCTGGGCTGGGGAGGTACATGCCATATTGTGCCATGGTTACAAGCGCAGCAGGTGGATCTCTGCCTCGCCGCTTGGACAATCCCCAGCGGCTATTTTGCCTATCATGCCAAGCGGGTGCTGGGTATCCCGTACTGCGTGTGGGCCCTGGGTTCGGATATCTACAAGTTGGCGCGTTATCCTGGACTACGCTGGGTGATTCAGCGTGTGCTACGCCAAGCCGATGGCCTCTTCGCCGATGGCCTGGATCTTGGGGAGCGTGTACAGACTCTGGCGGGACGCTCGTGCCACTTCCTGCCCTCGGTACGACCGTTGCCCGACGATGGCCCCGCCGACCACGTGCCCGTGGACTCCACGTACACCAACTTCCTTTTTGTTGGACGCTGGGAGAAAGTGAAGGGTATCGACGTGCTGATCGAGGCCATGCGCCTTTTGCGGCAGACTCACGTTGCGGCGCGTCTCTATGTCATTGGCAAGGGTTCCCTCAAACACACCCTCGAGCAGACCATTCGTACCCATGCCTTGGGTGAGACGATTGTGCTGTGCGAGGACGTGGCGACAGCGACGTTGCGGGGCTACCTCGCACAGTGTGATTGTTTGGTCATTCCCTCCCGTAGTGATAGTATTCCTCTGGTGTTTTCAGAAGGGGTGCATGCCGCGCTGCCGATGATCGTGAGCGCCACAGGGGATTTGCCAGCCTTGGTGCAACGTTTTCAGCTTGGAGCGGTGGTGGCCCCTGGTGACGTGGGACAGTTGCAGCACGCTCTGGCCGACTTCGTGGCCCAGCGTGCCCGTCCAGCGCAGCCCCAACCCGCTTTCCAGGCAGCGGGTGCCCTCTTCGACCTCCAGCAAGCGACGGCCGCGTTTATTCACCAAGCGCAACACATTGTCCGGCAGTCCTCGACGCCTACCAGGCTGCGAGTCCGGGCCTAACAGAGGGAAGCAACGAGGCTGTCAGTAACCCCGCCATGAATGGCGGAGCTTGTCGCTGGCTTCGCCAGCCAGTAGCCAAAGCTGCTGGGGAGGACGAACCGCAACTATAGGCCAACTGACTCTGGCCCGTGCTCGAATGTTCAACGCCGCATTATAGTCGGCGTTGGTGGTGTATCCACATTGTTTGCAGGGGAAATGTGCTTGACGCTGCCGATTGGCCCGGGCGATATGCCCACAGACACTGCACTGCTGGCTGGTGTGTTTCGGGTCCACCAGGACCACCGGTGCGCCAACCAGTTGCGCCTTGTACTCCACGAAACAGCGCAGTTGGGCAAACGCCCAGCCCGTCATCTTGGCGCGTTGCGGCTTCCTGAACCGAGACCGAGTCCGGATGCCCTTAAGGTCTTCAAGGGCTATGCCTTCCCCGTTGCCTATGGCCGCCGTAACGAGCGCCTTACTAATACAGTGGTTGGTATCTTTCCGAAACCGCGCTTCCCGTTTGGCAGTACGTTTCAACGCCCGCCGAATGTTTTTGGGGCGCTTCCCATCCATCTGCGCGCCATGCGCCGCACGTTGCAACCGTTGGCGTCTCGTCGCATAGCGCGTGCGACATGCTTCAATCGCTGCGCCGCTATGGGTTATGCCGTTCGAAGTCGTTGCCAGGGTGACCACGCCCAGGTCGATGCCGAGAAAGTCGGTTGGGGGAAACGGCGTGCCATCGGGTACCTGGACCACGACCAGCAGAAACCACGTCCCATCCCCGCGTACCACCAGATGGCATTGACGTGGTTCGTGCGCATCGAAGCGCTGTTGGTGGTAGGGATCCAGAAGGAACACGACCAGTGCCCGGCCAGTCATGGTCAACAAGCTCACCGTGTCGAGACGGGTAAACCGCATGAGGCGTTGATCGTAGGGCATGGCCGCGTCAGGGCGGAACGTGGGGCACACCGTCTTGTCACGCCGGGAGGTGCCTGCGACCCGTGCCAGGCAGCGGACGGCCATCTGTGCGGGCAAAGCAAACCGACTGCGCAGCTCATGGTAGAACAGACGTTGCAACGTCAATTTGTTGCTGCACTGCTGGGCAAATGCTTGTTGGGCGAGCCAATTGCACGCTGCATTAAAGCGCGACATGGTCTCTCGCAAGGCTGTCACCTGCTCGGCTGTCGGGAGGAGTTTGAGTTGCAAGGTTAATTCCATGAGAGATAGTAATAGATTATCATCACATCAACAAGGAGGAATCTCCGCTCGCTCAGGCATTGAGCCTTCGCAAGCGGCTCCCTTTCCTCCCCGCCATGAATGGCGAGGCTTCTCGGGAGGTTTTGGTGAATGTTTTGCACCGTCATCCTCACTTACGCCGTGTGTTGTACGTGTGTGGCTTTGCGGGCATTTTTCTGGGGATGCTCGCCATCAAAGTGACCTACCATGCTGGGCAAGAATGGGAGCTGGGAGAGCAGCAATACACCCAGGGCGCCTATAAAAGCGCTCTGGTGCATTATGACCGCGCGATTAAATGGTATACGCCGTGGAGCACAGCGGTGCAACGGGCCGTGGAACGTCTGTGGCAACTCGGGACGGAGGCGGAAGCGCGGGGGGATACGGCCCTCGCGTTGGAAGCCTACCAGACGCTCCGTAGCAGTTTGTATGCGGTACAAAGTGTGTACATCCCGTACCAGCGTTGGATTCCACTCTGTGAAGCGCGGATTGCGCCGCTCATGGCGCAGGTCAAAGCTGGCGAGCACCCGCACGCTGAGCAATTGGCGCAGGACACCGCACGTTTTGCCATGCAGCTCCAGCGCCATGTCGGCCCGCATCTCGGCTGGTCGATTGTCCTTGAAATCGGTTTCTGGGGGTGGATAGGGGCCACACTCGGGCTCATCTGGTACGTGGTGGATGACCAGGGCCGCTTTGTGCGCCGCCAGGGCCTCGTGTGGGGTAGCTTAATGGCGGTCTTCTTGGCGCTCTGGGTCATTGGGATGCGTTGGACCTAAGGGAGAAATGGTGCTCGGTCATATCCTGCTTATCCTCTGTGGGGTGTCGCTCATTGTTTTGGGCTTCTGGGGAGGTCATGAATGGCGCAGCCCCTATCATGCCCTTGTCGCTTGGTGTGCGCCGATTGGTTTAGTGGTGTTGCTGGTTGGTATCGTGTTATTCTTTATTCCAACCTTTTTTACGCAGTGACGTCACGGGCTCGTAGGCGCAAGGAGGTCGTGTGCCCCAGGTGTATGTCCTGGAGATTAGTGTTGTGTTTATCCTTGGGCTCCTCTTTGGGAGTTTTGCCAATGTCTGCATTTACCGTCTGCCACAGCGTCTCTCCGTGGTTTTTCCCGCCTCACATTGTCCCACCTGTCAAACAACACTCCGCCCGTGGCAGAACATCCCGCTGCTGAGTTATCTGTGCCAGGGTGGACGCTGTACAACGTGTTACGCGGCAATTGGGTCACGCTATCTGCTGGTGGAGCTGGGCAATGGACTGCTCTACCTGCTGTTGTATTACTACTATCAATTCACCGTATATGGCCTAGTGTTGGCGCTCCTCACCACGACGTTGCTGGTTGTCTCGTGTATCGACCTCGTCCATACCATTATTCCCGACACCATCACACTCCCTGGCATTGTGGTGGGACTGTGTGCGAGTAGCTGGTTGACGCCTGTCGGGTGGCAGAACGCGCTAGTGGGGATGCTCCTCGGTGGGGGCTTGTTTGTGCTGATTGCCGTGCTCAGTGTCGTCATCTTGCATCGAGAAGGGATGGGGGGTGGGGATATGAAGCTGATTGCAATGCTTGGGGCCTTTCTCGGCTGGCAGGCGGTGCTCGTGACCATCTTTGTGGGAGCAATGTGTGGGGCGGTGATAGGACTCAGCTTGATGTGGTGGCACCGTCAGCAACGCTATGCAGCCATACCTTTTGGGCCTTTTCTGGCGTTTGGAGCCCTCTGCGCTATGCTATGGGGGGAGCGACTCCTCACCTGGTATACGACGCAGGCGTGGGAGTAGAGACACCGGAAACACGACGCACGTCATGCGTCTTCCAAGAACAGTGTGCGGAGCAGACGGGCACGGTCCGCCGGTTGGCGGCGTAGTCCATAGCGGACAACAATGTGCACACTAAACCACAGCACGAGACCCACGAGACCGAGCAGGGCCCCGAGCGCCCCAAGCCCAAACAGCCATTTGATGAGATGAAACATGGCAGCAAAAAACTCCACAATCATGTCACACACTCCTTCCCATGCCCCATACCCTCCCGGAGAGCCAGGGGATCTCGCTCGCGTCGCGCCACAAAACGCTAGGCGTCATACGGCGTGGGTGTCAGCCCCTGGTAAAGCGGGCATCCTGCTGCACCAGCACGGCAAGCGCGGTGGCTTTCCGTTCCACATCCTCGACGTCATCATCACTTTCTGTCGAGACATCATAAATCAGGTCGGCCACCGCATGATACCGTGCCCGCCGAGTCTCCCAGACGGGCCCGAGTTCGACAGCCGCGGCACCCTGGCCCGTGAGGGAGGGCCGATCGTCGCTGAGGGCAAGCCGGCGTTGTAAGACGGACAACTCACACACCAGCAGAATCACCAAGCCGTGTTCAGCGAGCACGGCAGCATTGGCCTCATCAATGAGGGTGCCTCCACCTGTGGCAATCACCTGGTGGTCTGTGGCGGCGACCTGACGCACGACCTGACGCTCTAGAGCGCGAAAATGCTCCCACCCCTGTTGCGCCACGAGGTCCGTAATGCGGCTCTGGGCTAGTGCTTCGATGTGGGTATCGGTGTCCACAAAACGCAAACGGAGCTGCTGGGCCAGCGCCTGGCCAATGCTACTTTTGCCTGTCCCGCGTAAACCGGTCAAAATAATGTTCACGGCTTACCCCTGCTGCACGGAGACCCCAACCTGACGCAGATCGTCCCAGAAGCCCGGATAGGTTTTTGCGACACAGGTCGGATCTTGAATGTGCACTCCAGGCAGTCGGGCTCCCGCCATGCCAAAACACATGGCCATCCGATGATCATCGTACGTGGCAATCTCCGCCCCATGGAGTGTGTCTGGAGCCCCCTGGATCTGTAAACCGTCGGGATATTCTGTCACCGCCACACCCAACTTGCGGAGTTCTGTGGCCAGGGCGCGGAGCCGATCGGTTTCCTTCACCCGCAGATTGGCGATATTCGTCAGGCGTGTTTCCCCAGGACAAAACGCCGCCAACACCGCCACGGTCATCGCGGCGTCCGGCAAGGCATTCAGATCAATCTCTCCCAGAGGCCGTAAGTGCGTAGGGCCGGTGACCCGGAGATGCTCGCCACGCGCGATCGTGCACCCCATACGTTCCAACACGTCGAGAAAGCGCACATCTCCCTGCGCCGAGCTGGCGGGGACATTGGTGACACACATGGACTGCCCGAGTAAGGCAGCGAGCCCCCAGAAATATGTCGCCGAGGAGGCATCGCCTTCCACGGTGTACGTCCTGGCGCTATAGCACTGCTGGCCGCGGATGTGAAAGCGCCGATAGTCCTCGTTGATCACTTCGACCCCAAAGCGCGCCATAATGTCGAGCGTCAGATCCACATAGGGCACGGACACCAGGGTATCGCGCACCACGAGGGTGACATCTGTGGCGGCATACGGGGCGACCATGAGCAAGGCCGACAAGAATTGACTACTGATGGCTCCCGAAATGGTTGCCGTCCCTCCGTGCAAACGTCGGGCCCCGATGTGGACGGGCGGGCAGCCATTGCCGCGGACACTGCTGACGTCGGCGCCAAGCTGTTGGAGTGTCTCCAGGAGGTCCGCGATGGGACGCTCTTGCATGCGGGGATTGCCGGTCAGCGTACAGGGAAAACCCGCCTGCGTGAGCATCGCGGTAAAAAAGCGTGTCGCGGTACCCGAGTTCCCTAAAAACAAGGGCTGGTGCGGATCCTGAAATTCCCCGTGATGGCCATGCACGACAAATGTCGAGCCCTCTTGTTCCACGGTCACGCCGAGATGCTTGAGGGCCTCACGCGCCACATGGGTGTCGTCGCTCTCCAGAGCGCCGAGTAGAGTACTCGCTCCGCGTGCCATGGCTGCGATGGTCAACGCACGGTTGGTGTAGCTCTTGGAGCCCGGAACCGCGTGCGTGTCCGCAATCCTCGGTGTCGGGATAATCGTGCAGCGTTCCATACCTCCTCCATCCCGTTAGTCCAAACGTAGATAGCGTTCTTGGAGTTGAAAATAGTAATCGGAATTAATGATGCCTTCGCGCTCCTGAAAGCCGACGGTCTCCGGAAAAAATTCCCCGGTCCCAGTCGTGAGGAGTTCCTGCAGGACACGACGCATGTTAAAGATTGCGGCCCGTTGCACATCCGAGGCGAAGATGACGATATCATACCCGAGGCGTTCGAGTTCAGCGGTGGGCACATAAGGGGTTTTGCCACCTTTGGTGACCATGTTGAGCAGCAGCGGGGCATCAATCGTCTCGGCAATCTGTTTGATTTCATCGACGGTTTGCGGTGCTTCAATAAAGATCACATCAGCCCCGGCCTCTCGGCAGGCCTGGCCACGGGCAATGGCTTCCTCCAGCCCCAAGCCTGCCCGGGCGTCTGTGCGGGCAATAATCACGAAATCGTCATCACGACGCGCGTGGCAAGCGGCTTCAATCTTTTTCACAAATTCACGCCGATCTACCACCTCTTTGCCTTCATAATGGCCGCAGCGTTTGGGCGTCACTTGATCCTCAATATGCACCCCGGCGGCCCCAACGGCTTCCATCTCACGCACCGCACGCATGAGATTGATGGCGTTGCCATAGCCCGTATCCGCATCGGCCAGGACGGGCACGGTCACCGCTTCGCAGACCATTTTGATGCGGGCCACCTGTTCATTCAACGTAATCAAACCGATATCCGGCACGCCCGTACTCCGGGCGATACCACCGCCTGTGACATAGACGCCCTGAAAGCCCGCTTGGGCAATTAAGATGGCCGAGAGTCCGTCCCAGGCACCTGGCAAGACCAAGATCTGTGGAGCGGCGATGAGCTCTCGCAACCGTTTGCCGTTTGAGACCATAGCTCGTATCTCACTACTAGAGGGATGAAGACGCTACCTTAGGATGCCACAAGGCCATGAGGCTGATGAGGAGAGCGTGAAGAGTACCCCCGAGACGATTTGAACGTCCGACACACGGCTCCGGAGGCCGTTGCTCTATCCGGGCTGAGCTACGGGGGCACGACTGTTGCTGTAACGGCTACGTACTATATTGAACTTTCCCATGCCTCAAAGCAGGGGATTCCAGACGCCGGATCACTCCGGATCTCGTGGGCCATTCCGGCCCCCTGGGGGACAGATCGCGCCACCACACCCGTGGCACCCTCCCACTTCCCAGCCCGCTTCTCTCGCGACCTCGCCTGTCCACGCACCAGGAGGCGGTGCCGTTCGGAGTGTTGACCACGAGTATACCCGTTCTTGGTCCTCTTGCCAAGGGTCGCTGGGGTTTGCCGCAGGGCTCCCTCATGAGATTTGGAGGATGCGTTTGAGGGTGTGGTTATCCCAACCGGCTTTTTTTCTCAATCGCTTAATGGACTCGCGCTTGTCTTTAGCGGTCTGGAGGAGGTTGAGAGCGACATGGCGCATGGTGGCG
>SXND01000146.1 GCA_005777235.1 Pseudomonadota bacterium | reverse complement strand
GAGCGCCGCAAAGGGCTCGTCCATCAGCATGACGCGGGGCTGATTGACCAGCACCCGGGCTAAGCCCACGCGTTGCTGCATGCCACCCGAGAGCTGGGCGGGATACGACGTGGCAAAGCCATCCAGCCCCACCAGATCCAAAAACATCCGGGCCGTCTCCCGGCGTTCTTTGCGGGGCATATGGCGCATTTTCAGCCCGAATTCAACGTTCTCCTGCACGGTTTTCCACGGAAACAGGGCGTGTTGCTGGAAGACCATGCCGCGATCCGCGCCCGGCTTCGTAACCGGTTCCCCATCGACACACACCTGCCCGTGCGAGGGGGTGATAAAACCCGCCACAGTGTTGAGGAGCGTGGATTTGCCGCACCCCGACGCCCCGAGCAGCGCGACAAACTCGCCAGGCTCAACAGTGAACGACACATCCCGGACCGCATCCACCGACTCCCCAGCGCGGCTAAAGGTGATGGACACATCCCGCAAAGTCACTTGTCCACGCGTCATAACTATTCCCCCTTCATCGTACGGGGCCGCCAGGGCATTAACTTATGCCCCACGGCGTAGACCAGCGCGCTCGAGGCCATGCCAAGCACGCCAATGGTCAGCATGCCCACCACAATCGACGGATATTTGACGATCCCATACGCGACCCAGGTGTAGTACCCGATGCCGTACTGACCCGCCACCATCTCCGCCGAGATGAGGCAGATCCAGGACACGCCCATGCCCACGGAGAGACCCGTGACAATACTGGGCATGGCGCCTGGTAACACCACATCACGAAAAATCGCCCAGCGCGTGGCCCCCAGGCTGGTGGCAGCACGCACGAGCATTTTGTCAATCCCTTCGACACCATGAATCGTGTTCAGTACAATCGGAAAGAAGGCCCCCAGCCCGGTGATGTAGACAATGCTCGAGCGTTCCGTGGGCCACAGCATAATGGCCAACGGCACCCAGGCCACGGCGGGAATGGGCCGCAACAGTTCCAGGATGGGGTAGAGCATATCGGCGACCGGGCGATACCAGCCGATCAGCAGGCCACAGACAATACCCAGACCGGCTGCGATACTAAAACCGAGGTAGATGCGCTCCAGGCTGGTCAGGATATGCGTATAAAAAATGGGCATGCTCAGCAGTTTGTAGAACTCTGCCAGGACGGCCAGCGGCCCTGGCACATTACTAAACCGGGCGTAGAACGTCACTTCATAGGCGGTTAGCAGATGCCAGGCGAGGAAAAAGAGTCCCAGAGCGAACACCCGGCGACAGGGACGCGCCGCCCAGGACGTCAACGCTGTGACACGCCGGCGCCAATCCCGCGTCACGCGTGCCGGAGTCTGCTCAGCATTGTCTGCCAAGGCCTGATCGTCAGACCAGCCTGCCGGGGCCTCTAGCGTTGCTAACGTAGACATGACAGTACTCATAATTTCCTCAGTCTCCTGCGCTTACAGCGCTGCCGCCTGTTTCGCGTCATCGAGTTGGAGGACTTTGCCGCCATGTTGGGCAACGAAGGCTTCCGCGTCGGTCTTTTTGGTAAACGGCAGGAGCGAACTCGGCGCCCCACTGCCAGGCGTGGTCGTCACATAGAAGGCATGGTTGGCAAAGGCTTTCAAGCCTGACGCATGATCAAAGATGTACGCGGCGTTGATGCCCTTTCCCTGTTGTTCCAGTGTGCGCAGACCCCGTAACAGGGAGACAGGCGAACCGTAGGTCAGGATGGTATCGTCCGCCGTCCAGATTTCTCCTGCCAAACGTGGCTCCGTAACGGGCCTCCCAGTCAGGGCATCGGTCCCAGTCACCGGCGAGGTGCCCTCGCCGATCACCGCGAGCTGCTGGGCGTAATCCCGCCCAGTCTCCTTGTAGGCTTGCTGCAGATACGTATCATTCAGCCAGGCATCGACATCCATCTGTTTGATGATGTCCATTTTCTGGAGCACGGTCACGTCATACTTCAGGGTCTCGATCCACTGCGGCTTCATGGACGGGTCGAGCGTCAAAAACCCACCAGGGCCAAAGTACAGGTACATGACTTCCTTCTGAATCGTGGCCCACTCCTGCATGGCCTTGGCGGCTTCCTGCGGATGCTGGGTGACCCACTCACTGGCCTCCAGCACCGCCTTCAGATAGGCGACGACGATTTCCGGATAGGTCTCGGCAAAATCTTTCCGCACCACGACACCGTGCAGATAGGGGATATTCGTCTCACTGCCGTCAAAAACCTTACGACCCCAGCCCTTAAATTCCAGTAACTCGCCCCAGGGGCAGAAATCGGCATGCGCATCAATTTTCTTTTCCTGGATGCTCGTGGCCCCCACGGGAGGCGCCTGGTTAATGATCGTGAAGTAATCTTGCCCCAGTCCACGGTCAATAAGCGCTTTGAGCAACATGCCATGCGCTGCCGACCCAAAGGGCACCGACACACGTTTCCCTTTCAGACCTTCGAAACTGTAGACATCAGAACTACTGGGCACCACGATGGAATTCCCAGAGCCGTTGCGGTTATAACCGGTGATGGCGACGAGGACACTGCGCAGGCTTTTGGTCTCCTGGAAGCGTGCCCCATTGACCAGGAGGGGATAATCGCCCATGACACCGATGTCGAGCTTCCCGGCCAGCATCTGATTGGTGATGGGGGGGCCAGAGGTATAATCTTCCCACACGATGTCATACTGCACTCCCGCATACTTGCCGTCTTTGGGGAGATATTTTTCGAGCAGGTTACGCCCCTTGACGACCAGGCCGCCCGTATAGGTATCCGTGCAGAAGCTCTGATGGCCGATACCGATACGGATGGTCTGGGCAGCATGGCTCAGGGACGTCCACACGAGCAGGACAACCACCCAGACAAGCATATGTCGATACCGTAATTGCATAGCGTCACTCCTTTTCCGCATCCGTAGCAGGACAGCACCGAAACAATATGCGAAAAAGGGTACAGGAAATAGCAGCGAGAGCGCTTAAGGGATTTCTGAGGGATTTCTGAGGGATCTCTGAGGAAGAGATGCAGTGGGGAACTGCGCAGGCTCTGCGGCAGTTCCCTCGGGCCTTAGGCCATGAGTTTGGCCCGCATTTCTACGGCAAAGCGGCGGGCATCTTCAGGCGCGGGAATACTCTTGGCGAGCGCGTGTATGGCCCCCTTGACATTCTGCGGCGTTGCCAGAACCCGCTTCGAGACGATCGTAGCCATAGGGCCGATGTACGGCGCCAGTGTCGCGCCTACGACCGCCAAGGCGGAGAGATCGAGCAGGATCTCGGATGACGGAGAGACTGGCCGCGGAGCTGGCGGTGGTGGGGTCTGCGCCGCCAGCTCAGCCAGGAGTACGCTGGTGGCTGGCAACGTGATTTCCTGGGAGCTCCGCAGCCCCGGGACAAACTGCATCCGGCTGGCCTGGAGCTGGGGCAGTAACGCTACGACATCCCACCCCTTCTTCTCTTGCATGGCCAGGGCGACAATCGCACCATGCTTCACGAAGATACGCACGGGGGGATTGGCAGGGCTCAGGATGAGTAAGGCCCCGGTACGCTGTTCTGCACAGATCTGTTGGAGTTCCGCGACCAGTATGGCATAGGAAAGAGGTATCTTGGACTTGTCCATGGTGTCTATTTTTCTCTTGAGACTTGGTTGTGAGAAAAGTACCTTCACACTCGCGTGCCGTACCGCCTCTACGCGACTTTCTTCTCCTCCATTTCGATGCTCGCCATGGCCATCTTCGTGCTGATCCCCAGGCGGGTAATGGCCCGTGCCAGCGCACCGAGTTCATCACCCCGTTTGGTGCCAGTAACGGTCTGATCCAATTGACCAAGACTCATCTGCTCCGCTACCGCGGTGAGTCGGCGGATGGGAGTGGCGAGACGTTGCGCCAAGACATACGCAAGTACGGAAAAGAGTATCATTGTAGAAATGACAAGGATAATACCATGACGTCTATCCACATAGAGCGAGGCAAAGGCTTCGTCATAGTCTTGCTGGGTGATCAGCGTCCAGCCGCGCTGTGTCGTCTGCGTGTGGGTCAAGATCCGTTTGCCCTCGGCCTCATACACCATGGGGCGTACAGCAGCCTCTTTGTTCATGAGGGCTGGATGGGTGCGCATGTCTTGCAGGGTTTCTTTCAAGATTGCTGGGCGTCCATGGGCGATGGCTTTACCGGTTTCGTCAAGCAGAATGGCAAACCCCGTCCGGCCTATTTTGACATCCGTGACTGCCTGGGAGACACTCGTAAGGTGTGACATCAGAAAGAGTACGCCAACGATATCTTTCTCGGCGTTGTGAATTGGGGCGGCGAGCGACAAACCCGGTTTGCCGGTGGCCCGGGTGACCACGACCTCAGCACCGAACGGCTTCCCACTCATGACTTGCTGGAAATACTCGCGATCACCCAGATGCCGCGGGGCTTGCCCATCGCTGCGGGCTTCGCTCATGCCATCGTGGCGGATGACATGGGCGCCAATGAGCCATTCATAGGTCTGGGCGATGGTCTTGAGAAGGGGCACCTGCTTGGCAGGATCCATCGTTACCATGTCAGGCAACATAGTATTTTGGCGCAGTACACGTTCATTCATATCAACCCATGAATCAACTTTTCGGACTAATACATCTGAGGTGTGTTTGAAATCGTGCTGGAGCTCTGTACTGCGTTCGACCATGTGTCGGCTATAATTCAGATACCAATAACTCCCCAATGGTACTAACGAGACAAATAACATAATGAGCAAAATCTTGGGAAAGAGTTTGATACCCTGCTGCGATTTGTTCTTTGTCATGGTCAATGCGTCCTCCTATCTCTAGTGTGGGCATGGCTCACCCAACCTATGGATGTCAAGCATGGGAGTCCGTGCCTTGCGTCCAGAGGTGCGGCGCAGAGACTGCCACACCCTGAGTGTCGTGCAGGAGGCAGTCCCCAGTATGCTAGGTATCACATATATCGACATGCAGTGAGAAAACTTAATAGATGGATTACGTATTCTTAAAAAAATAATTTGGATCCTTTGTCTTATGCCATTACTCCTATGAAGTGCCACCGAGGGTACGTGCGTCTCCATACCTCAGTATTGTGCCCCCGAGGGCGATGCGAGGTGCGGCAGGGACGAGATGCAACGTCACAGAACTCGCGACCGGGGGCAGATCTCCTCTTGACAGGATTCCTGCCCCTCATTATGATTACCTACGCATTCCGAATTCGGAATGATTCTGATTCAGGAGGAGTATTGATCCATGTCCCACAGAGTGGCGCAACTGCATCGAGCAGGGCTGAAAGCAACTGGTCCGCGAATGGTGATTCTTGCCGCCCTCGAACAGGACCACGGTCACCCTACGGCGGAGCAACTCTACGAGATGCTCCGGCAGGAGCATCCTTCTCTGTCGCTGTCGACGGTTTATCAAACGTTGGATGCCTTTATTCGTAACGGCCTATGCCGCCGGGTGAGTGGCCCAGGAGATCGTCTTCGAGTTGATGGGACGCCTCCAAACCATGACCATGCGGTGTGTCGGCTGTGTGGGGCCATCTTTGATGTGGACCGTGATCAGCTTCCGCTCCCTGTCCCGCCTGGGCGCTTGGCAAATGGCCTGATGGTCACGGGCGTACGTTTAGAGTACGAGGTGATCTGTCAAGCGTGTCAGGAAGCCCCTGCCGAGGGCAGTGGTAAGGGCAAGCCGGTTGGGGCCAGTCATGTGCATGATGGACAGGCCTGACTCCTAGAGGTTGTCCCTTGAAGAATGCCACGTGCGTACGCGTGGCGTGTATGTGCCATGTTGATCGTCCTGTGACGGCTCCTGTCTTGCGTGAGGTATACGCGAGACCCTATTTTACGTCGTGAGGAGATAAAGGCGATGGCAGATAGTCATGATATTGGATTGATGGCTCACCTGATGCGTCGGGCAGGTTTCGGCGTATCCCGTGATGAGTTGGAAATGCGGGCGGCCAAGGGGTATAACGCCACAGTCGAAGAGCTGTTGCACCCCGAAGAGTCCGAGGCTGCGGATCACAACGTGCTGCTGCGCTACCAGCCGGCGGCGTTGCTGCCGGGTGGCCAGCCCCCGATGGGCAACATCAACTGGATGTTCCATCTGGTCAACACCAAGCGCCACCTGCAAGAAAAGATGACGTTGTTCTGGCACCATGTGTTTGCCACGGGCAACTCCAAAGTCGATAACTACGATCAGTTGCTGGAACAAATCGACATGTTTCGCGACAAAGGCATGGGGAACTATCGCGAGCTGCTCGTGGCGCTGGCCCAGAATCCGGCGATGATTTACTGGCTGGACAATCAGGAAAACCACAAACGTGCCGTGAATGAAAACTGGGGCCGTGAGCTGCTCGAACTCTTCAGCCTGGGCCAGGGCAATTACACGGAAACAGACGTGCGTGAAGCTTCCCGTGCCTTCACCGGCTGGGGCATTGCGGCCAAGATCCCGCGCTTGCCGTATGGCCGTTTCCCGTGGGAGTTTGAGTACAATGCGGAAGATCACGATGACACCGAAAAAGAGTTCTTGGGCCACAAGGGCAATTTTAACGGCGAAGACATCATCGACATCGTGGTGCAGCAGCCCGCTTGTGCGGCGTTCATTTGCCGCCACCTGTCCAGTTTCTTCGTGGCTGACGAACCCCAGGTGCCCAGCTGGAAGATCGAGGCACCCCAGGATCCACAGCTCATGACTGCTCTGATGAAGTCCTTCCGCGAGTCGAGTTTTGAGATGCGCGCCGTCCTGCGTACGCTGTTCACGTCTGACGCCTTTAAGAATGCGCGTTTCAACAAGATCAAGAGTCCGGCGGAGCTGGTGGTCAGCACGTTGCGCATGGTGGGCGGCGCGGAAACGCCGTTCCCGCAATACGGCGAAGCGATTGCCATGCAGCCCACCTACATGGGGCAGGATCTGCTCAATCCGCCGAGTGTGGAAGGCTGGCATACGGGCAAAGAGTGGATCAACAGCGGCTCGCTGATGAGCCGGATCAACTTTACCGCGCAGATGGTTGGCGACACCAGCAAGCCTGGCGTGCGGTTTATCATCAATCGTGTCAAAGCGCGGGGCACCCTCCAGCCTACGCAGTTGGTCGACACGGCGCTCGACCTCATGGGGCCGCTGGAAGTGGGCGCAGGCACCCGTGCAGAACTCGTGACGCATGCCCAGGAGGGTGGCGACCTGCGGTGGGACAACACGGCGGTTGCCGAGCAGCGTGTCACGCAGTTGTTGCAGCTGATCGTGGCCACACGTGAATACCAATTTAATTAACCTGCGCAGACTGAGAGAGGAGCATCGATCATGGCAAAAGATCCCGTATTAGTCGTATTGCAGTTGAGCGGTGGCAATGATTACATGAACACGGTCATCCCGTACGCCAATTCGCTGTACTGGGAAAACCGCACGACGGTGAACATTGCCGAAGACAAAGTCGTGGCGTTGGACGACAAAGTCGGCTTCAACCCCAGCATGGCGCCACTGAAGAAGTTCTACGACGAAGGCACCATGGCCATCGTGCACGGCGTCGGCTATGCCGATTCGCCGCGCTCGCACTTCCGCTCCATGGACATTTGGCACACCTGTGAGCCAAACATTGTCGGCACGGAAGGCTGGCTAGGCCGCGCCATCCGTGAGTTCGATCCCAACAAAGAGAACGTGGTCACGGGCGTGAGCTTTGGCCCGAGCATGTTCCGCGCCATGTCGTTGCCGGGCGTGCCGGTGGCGTGCGTCAGCGGCACGCTGGACAACTACGGCATGCTGCCGGGTATCCAGGGTGAGCAGCGCTTAAAAGTGTTGGAACGCTTCAAGAATGCCTATGCTCCGATGATGGGCACCGGCGCCGTGATGGATTACCTCGGCAGTACCGGCATTGACTCTCTAGCCGGCGCCGACATTCTGAAAGCTGCCCCCCAGAAGTACAGCTCCACGGTGGCCTATCCGGGGTCCAAGGTGGCGCAGAAACTGAAGGGCGTGGCGCAGGTGCACCTGGCCGATCTAGGCACCCGCGTATTCTATCTGGATCACGGCAGTTTCGATACGCATGCCAGCCAGCTCGGCGAGCATGCGAAGCTGTGGCAAGAAGTGGCGAGCGGCGTGTCGGCCTTCTTTGCCGATCTGCGCGAGCACCATGCGGCTGACAACGTCGTGCTGGTGATGTTCACCGAGTTTGGCCGTCGCGTGCACGACAATGGTTCCGGGACCGATCACGGTGCCGGTGGTGTGGCGTTTGCCATTGGTGACGCCGTAAAGGGTGGGCAGTACAGTGATTATCCGTCCCTCAAGGCGGCTGATCTGTCCCAGGGTGACCTGGTGCCCAACCATGATTTCCGTGGCTTCTATACCACGATCCTGGAAGATTGGCTGAAGCTCGATGCCAAGCCTCTTGTCAACGGGTCGTTTGATAAATTCTCCTACATCCGTAATTAGGCACCGTGCAGCGCTGACGTATTCTGCGTAGTGCCTGAAGAGAGGGCGCGGGGCATGCCGTATGGCGTACCCCGCGCCCAAGCAGGGGGTAGGCGCTCTCAGGCAACGGTAGCCATAAGCATGAGGTAGTTAAAAATGCTGACGACAGTAGCAGAAGGGCGTGTCTACGATTGGAGTCATTCGGTAGGCCGTGGCGCGGCCGCTGGTGATGGCTTCAACCAACCCTGTTCGATCGCTGCGGCTCCCCAGGGCGTGATGTACGTAGTCAGCCGGGGCAACGAAAACAACTTCGGCTCGCGTGTTTCCAAGGTGTTTGTGGGAGATCCGGGCGACGAAAAAGTCCAGGCGGAATTCTGCCGCTATGGCACGGATCCGGGGCGGGCCTTATGGCCCAACTCGGTGGCCCTGGACAAACAGGGGAATGTTTATGTTTCTGATGACTGGCTCAATCGCATTTCTGTCTTTGATAAAGACGGCAATTTCTTGAGCGCCTGGGGTTCCACTGGTTCTGGCCAGGGGCAGCTCGATGGGCCAGCCGGTCTGGCGTTTGATACAGACAATAATCTCTATGTGGTCGATAGCCGCAACCATCGTATCCAGGTGTTCACCAGCGATGGGCGCTACCTGGGCGGCTGCGGGAAACTCGGCAGCGGTCCCGTCGAGTTCAACATGCCGTGGGGCATTCACATTGACGCCAATAATGACGTCTTTGTGGCGGACTGGAAGAACAATCGGGTCCAGAAGCTGACCACCAGTGGCGGTTTCTTGATGGAAATTTCTGGGGAAGGGGCGCGCGCACTCAATCATCCCACGCACATGACGACGGATGCGGAGGGGGATATTTATGTGTGCGATTGGGCGAACCATAAGCTGCGCATTTACACCCCTGATGGCGATCTGATCACCTCCCTCGTTGGGGATGCCCAGGTGATGTCCAAGTGGGGCCAGCAGTCTTTGGATGCCAACCCCGACATGGTGAAGATGCGCCGCCGCGTTAAAAGCCTGGAACGTGAGTGGCGTTTTTGCTATCCCACCGCCGTGGCGTATGACGTCGAGCGTGACACCGTCCTGGTAGCTGATTGCCAACGGGGTCGGTTACAGATTTACAAGAAAGACAAGAATTACCTGGCGCCACAGTTCAATCTGTAGTGTCTGGCTGCCCTGCATGGTCCCTCTCCCGGAGGGAGCGGGCTAGGGTGAGGGGCTTTTCCCTCGCCCTAGCCCCGTGGGGCCACCGCCTTCAAGGCCTGTAGATATGCCTCTTGGTTGGCTTCATTAAACACCAGCCGTATCTCCTGCACGCCCGCGGCAAAAAACGTCTGCATCTGCGCGCGGCACTGTTGCGCGTTGCCGATAATCGTCACCGCATCCACCATCTCGTCGGTCACCAGTTGGGCTGCTCTGTCGCGCTCCCGTGCTTGATACGCCTGCCGCACCCGATCCGCCTCTGCCGCAAAGCCAATGCGCTGGAAGTATTGATGATAAAACACGCCCATGCCGCCAAGATAGAACGCGATATGCGGTCGTTCACGATCGCGCGCCGTGGCCATGTCCTCTGTGACATAAATGGACACTTGCGGCGACAGCCACAAATCGCTGAGCCGGCGCCCGGCCGCTTCTGCACCAGCCTTGAGTTCCGCCACCGCTAACGGCATCCGCGACGGCGCCAGGTAGATCGGCAACCAGCCGTCGGCCAGTTCGCCCGTCATGCGCAAACTTGGCGGGCTGAGGGAGGCAATGTAGATCGGCAGGTCAGCGCGATACGGGGTGCCACGCAGCCGAAAGCGCCTGGTGTGAAAAAACTCACCGTCATGGTCGAGTCGTTCGCCACGGGCCGCTTTCCGCAGAATGTCAATGTACTCCCGCATGCGCGTCAGTGGCTTACGGAAGGGTTCGCCGTGCAAGTCTTCAATGACTAGTTGCCCACTGGTCCCCAGACCGAGAAAAAAACGGCCTTCCGACATACGGTCGAGATTGAGCGCCGCCATGGCCAGATTGGCAGGCGAGCGGGCAAAGACCGGGACAATGCTGGAACCAATGCGGATGCGTGACGTCACCGCCGCCAGTTGCGCCAGAGAGGTTAAGGCGTCCTCACCCCACGATTCCCCCATGCTGAGGCAACTATAGCCCAGTTCCTCCGCCAGAATGGCACTGTCACGGATGTCGCGCCATGACATACCAGGGACGTGCAATCCCATAATGCCTACATCACCCATAGCTTATGGCTCCTTCATAGTGGCACTGACAGAGCAATCAGCACAGTCGTTTGCCCACACCAGGATGCTAGATGTCGATTGCGTCAGTCCTGCACCAGTACCACTCTGGGACCACCGGGCTCAACACGGCTCCGGCAGCCACGCTGGCGCGTGGCGCTCCTAGGACACCCCGAGGGGACTGGTGGTGTACGGATGACATGGACATCTAGGCGTATGCCTGGACCTGCTGAATACGCGCCAGGGCGGTTACCAGCAATGATGCCTGGTCCATACAATGCGGCCAGTTCTGACGTACTATACACGCCTTCGTGGGCCTCCAGCGAGGCCCAGTCAAGGGCCGCTTCATGGACGTGTTCCAGCAGCGTCTGCAGCTCGGCGATACTGAGATACCAGCCGCCAGCGTTGCGCCTGGCGTTTACACTGGCAATGTGCCGCAGGGCGTGGCGTATGGACACGTCCCACGATTTCGTGGTCCGGTGTTCTACCGCCTGCTTGATAAGATGGACCAGCAAGACTCGCATAGAGCTGGCAATTTTCTGGATTTTATCCTCTTTGGACATCTCCTCCATCTCGTCGAGCAGTGCCAAGGCGGCGGTGACATTGCCCTGGGTGAGGTATTGGCGCAGTTCCCAGAGTTCATCCATGGGCTCTCCCTCCTTTCCCGCCGTAGCGCCCCGGCCAGCTTACAGCAACTGTGGCACGCGGTCGTAGTCATGCGGCACAAACAGGCTCCCTTCCGTCACGCCCTGCGGCGCCAAGGCCGTGAGCGTGCGCTCCAGCGCCTCCCATGACGCCGCACCAGCCAGCGTCTGCTGAAAGGCTGCGACAATCTGGGCCACGTGCGACGCGCTTTCGTGCACAAACTCGAGCCGGAAGTGCCGAATGCCGGCGGCCAGCCAGACGGGCAGATGTTGCGTGGCGACTTGCGCCTCAGCCCCGAACACGGTATTGCGACAGCCCACGTCGGCCAGCACCGGGTGCAGACGCCCGGTATGATCGCGTAAGGTGACGCGATGCGTTTCACACGGGTGGCCACAGTTGGTGTAATCGGTGCCGGTGGATAAAAAGCGGCAAAACACACAGTGTTCGGTATGAAACACCGGCAGATGCTGGTAGGCGATGACTTCTAACGTGTCGGGCGCCAGATGCTGCGTTAAGTCGGCAATTTGCTGGGCATTGAGATCATGCGTCGGGGTCAGGGCCTGCAGGCCCATCGCGAGATAGGCTTGGGCAGCAATGGCGTTGGCGGCATTGAGGCTGAAGTCGCCCGTTAAGACCGGGCGCTGCTCTTGTGGTAGACGCTGCAGCGTGTGCAGCAAGCCTCCCGAGCGCACCAGCAGCTCACAATCAAGGGACAGCAAAAAGCGCACGATGCCCTCTTCGCGGGGTTTGAGCACACGCGGGCTGGCCACCCGACAGCGCAGGCCAGCGGCTTTAACCCGTTCGACCGACGGCTTCAGGCCATACAACTCTAGGTAATCGAGCGTGATACTCGCTGGCCGGGTCGCCAGCGCGGCGTCAAGTTGCTCCGGCGTGCGCACGAGGACGTGTAGGTGCGGATGGGACACGGGGGCAGCCGCTGGCGGGGTCATCTGGGCCAAGGCCTCCGCCACCACACGCGTGGTGGCTGGCGTGGCGTGCGCCGTACGACTGGCCAGCAGTTGGGCCACCACCTGGCGGCGTAGGGCGTTGAGTTCGCTGATCGGCACAAAGAGCGGCGCTGGGCTCTCCAGGCTCACCTCGGCGAGATGAAACGGCGTACCGCCGAGTTTCCCCAGATGCTCGCGACACAAGGCCTCGTCGAGGGCCCGGCGCTGCGCTGGCACGAGTGGCACAGTGCCCGTGGCGCTGGCGCTGTGGCCGTCTGCCGTGTGCGCGACCACTTGCACCGGAGCACCAGCCTGCGCCGTGACGCTCCAGGACAGCGGGCGGGTATACACCGGGCTGCTGGCCTCAGTGAGCGGTTTGACGCGTTTGGCCAGGGCCGGATCGGCGCTGCGCCAGACCAGATCGCCGACGCGAATGCGCGCCGTGTTGATGGCGCCACGCCCGAACTGCAAGGCGACGCGGTGGCGTCCCAGCTCTGCGACCGCGTAAACATGGCCGCCCTCTTCCGGCTCGTCGGGACTGCGCCAGGCCGCGGCGTCAAATACTAAGCCATCCCCAGGCTTGATGGGATGCAGACAGCGCACCTGCACCTCTTCTGGCAGCACGCGCACCACCTCACCCACCTGCACACCGCGATGGCGTGGGGCGCGGCCACGGACCACCTGTTGATGATTCGTCCCGGTTAAAAAATACGGCCCCAAGCCACGCGAATACACCTGCTCCAGCGCCAGGGTGTCCTCGGAAAGCACCTGCAAAGCTCTCCCGGCACAGGCCGCGTCAATGGCCTGGCGATACGCCTGGGTCGTCAGCGCCACATAGTCGCTGTCTTTATAGCGCCCCTCGATCTTAAAACAGGCCACGCCCAGACGCACCAGCTCTGGCACTTGCTGCACGGCATACAGATCCCCAGGCGACAGCAGATAGCGATATGGCCCCAGATCACGGCGCTCACCATCGACCATCAGATCATAGGACAGCCGACAGGCCTGGGCGCATTGTCCACGATTGGCGCTCCTCCCGCCCCAGGCTTCGCTGCTAAAACACTGGCCGGAATAGCTCACGCACAAGGCGCCGTGCACGAAGACTTCGAGGTCGATGGTGCTGGCCTGGGCAATTTGCGCAATGTCGGTGAGGCTCAATTCGCGCCCCAGCACCACCCGCGCACACCCGAAGCGCCGCGCCAGCTCGGCCCCCTCAGCGCTGGTTACCGACATTTGCGTGCTGCCGTGCACTTCCAGGGTCGGGGCAATACGCCGAGCGAGCTGGGCAATCCCCACATCCTGCACGATAATCGCATCAGCCCCGGCTTCGGCAATCCCGGCTAAGGCCTCCTCGGCTTCGCGCAGTTCGTGGTCAAACACCAGGGTGTTAAACGTCACGAAGCCTTTGACGCCACGGGCATGCAGCGTTTGCATCACCTCCGGCAGTTCGGCCAGCCCAAAGCCGACTTTGGCCCGGGCGGTAAAATGCCGCAGCCCGAAATACACGGCATCGGCACCAGCTTCAATCGCCGTCTTGAGCTGTGGCCAATGCCCCGCCGGGCTCATCAGTTCGGGTTTTTTGCCGAGAAACTGCATAGGGTAACTCCGTCTTGCCCCATCAGGTCATGCCGCATGATCACATGGCCGGGGGGCATCGTGCGACCCATCCCCCCCGGCGCGTGTATCGTAGCATGCCGTCTCGTAAAATACACACCGCCACTGCCGCACAGGCCGCGGCGGTGTCTGGCATGCCTACAGATGCGCGGTGCGCACGCCGCCGCCGCTGGCGCTCACCGCGCTGGCGCACGGTTGCACCGTAGACATGGCCACCAAGATTTTGCGGACTGGGGGCTCCGTCCTTCAGGGCGGAGAGGAAAGTCCGCTGGCTCCATAGGAGCAACAGGGTGGTCTTGTGACGCAAGATCGTGTAGAGTTGCGTCATGGAAACCCAACAGGCGAGCAGCATG
>SXND01000145.1 GCA_005777235.1 Pseudomonadota bacterium | reverse complement strand
GTGATTTGTCCGTTGGTGTTCGTGTTGCCAGTCAAGGCACTGAGCGCGCCCAGGGTTGGAGCGGCGAACGTCAGGGCCTGCCCACTGACCGGATTGCCCCTGGCATCCGTCAGCATAGCGAGGATAGTCGATGTCCCCCCGATAGTTATGATTGTGGGGTTGGCACTGAGCTGCACGGCCGCCGGCGTACCAGCCACGAACGTAATCGTCGTAGTGGCGTTAAAGCCCCCGGCCGAGGCGGTCACCGTTGCTGTCCCTAAACTGGAGGCAGCGGTCAGTGTCACGGCAGCCCCGCCATTGGAGTCCGTATTTTGGGTGGTTGGCGAGAGACTGCCCGCGGTGGTCGTGAAGGTCACGGGGATGCCGGCCAGCGCGCCTGACGTGACGCTGACCCGGGCCTGAATGGTCACCGTACTGGTGCCATCGGCCGGCACGCTGGAAGCGCTCGCACTCAGGGTGAGGGCAGACACGTTCCCTCCGGGCGCACTGATCGTCGTGATCGCGACCTGGCCCGTGATCCCGTTCGTCGCGCTGGCTTGCACCGTCTCGGTGATAGGCGTGGCGCCAGCGGTATAGGTCACCGTGAGTTGCCCATTCGTGTTGGTGACGGCGCTCAGGGCACTGAGCGTCCCCTGCGTCGGGGCGGTGAACGTGAGGCTCTCGCCATTCACAGGATTGCCCGTAGCATCAGTCACAGTGGCGTTAATGGTGACGGCCCCCCCGCGCATTCACGGTCGCGGAGCTGGCGCTGAGCTGAACGACCGCTGGTGCGCCCGCCACAAATGTTACCGTCGTGGTGGCGTTAAAACCCCCGGCCGAGGCGGTGACGGTCGCCGTGCCCAGACGGGTGGGAGACGTCAGGATCACGGTGGCAAACCCATTCGCATCCGTCGTTGCGGAGGAGGGTGACACCTGCCCCGCGGTGGTCGCGAAGGTCACGGGAATGCCAGCCAGCGCACCAGATGTGACGGTCACCCGTGCCTGCATAGCGACAGTGCTGACCCCATCGGCAACGACGTTTGCGGAGCCGCCAGGAGCGACCGTAATAGTCGCCACCCCGCCTGCAGGCGCACTGGTCGTCGTTAGAGTGACCTGGCCCGTGATCCCGTTCGTCGCTCTGACCTGCACTGTCTCGGTGGTCGGAGTCGCTCCGGCAGTATAGGTCACCGTCAGTTGCCCGTTCGTGTTGGTGCTGCCGCTCAACGCACTGAGCGTCCCCTGCGTCGGAGCGGTGAAGGTGAGACTTTGGCCGTTCACGGGATTGCCCGTGGCATCGGCCACCGTGGCGGTCAGATTGGAGGCCGCCCCGGCATTCACCGTCGCAGGGTTGGCGCTGAGCTGGATGACGGCGGGCGCGCCCGCCGTAAAGGTCACGGTGGTGGTGGCGTTAAAGCCTCCGGCCGCAGCGGTGACGGTCACGTCACCCAGACCTGTCCCTGCGATCAGATTGACGGTGGCCACCCCATTGGTATCCGTCCTCGCAGTCGTTGGCGCGAGGCTCCCAGCCGTCGTGGTGAAGGTCACCTCAATACCGGCTGGTACTCCCGAAGTCACGCTGACTGTCGCACGAATAGCCACCGTGCTGACCCCATCGGCCACCAGGGTCGTCGCCCCAGCGACGGCGAGAACTGTTGCCACTTGTGACGTGCCTTCTGCGACCACGGTCACAGAAGTCGAGCCTGAGACCCCACGGTTCGTAGCCAGCGCCTGCACGGTGTCGATCCCTGGTGTGAAGCCAGCGGTGTACGTCACGGTCGCCTGCCCGTTGCTATTGGTGACCAGACTGGCGGCACTCAGTGTTGCGCCACTGGTGTTGGTGGACAGGGTAAACGTCATGGGCTCGTCAGCCACAGGATTCCCATTGGCATCGGTCACGACGGCGCTAAAGGTTAAAGGCAGCCCGGCATTCACGGTGCTGGTGGAGGCCCTAAACTGCACACGTGCGACAGGGCCAGGGACAAAATCAATGACGATGTTGGTGCGAAACCCCAGCGCGTCCGCTGTCACCACCGCCGTCTCAGCCGTGGTACCGGCCGTCAAGAGCACCTGGGCAATGCCACTGCCATCGGTCGTTACCGTCGTACTCCCCTGACCATCGGCCCGGGGTATCGCCGCGTCGGGGACATTGGAAACCTCGCGACTGGCACGCACAACGGGCGAGGTGGAGAGGGTGCCGGCAGTGGTAGCAAAAGTCACTGACACGTTCGCCGTGCCGGCACCGTTGCTATTCGTCACCTGGAGACGAAGCGGGATGGTACTGCGACCGTCCGCTACCACCGACGTAAAACCTGAGGTCGTGGACAGCGCCAAACGAGGCGTATTCCCACTGGTGGCCGGTGCCTGCGCATTTCCCGACCCTGAATTGCTGCAGCCAGTGTACAAGGCAAGCATACCAAAACAAAGGACGAGAAATACCAATCGGCTTCTCTGCATATCTGCAGGCATGTATTGCCCTTTCTCTCTCACCAGTTCAAGCACGCATGGCGCTCGATCCACAGCCATGAGACGTTACCTCTCCACACTCATGCAAGGCACGGGGGATAATCCCGGCAGGTCTCGCCACGGAGACTTCAGGAGGGAAATTGCCACACAGCACCCTGAGGAGATTCATTCGACAGCTGAAACTGCGGCAAAGTGAAATCCTCGGACAGATCCTGGAACACCACCTGCACCCGTTTGCCAATGGCCACATTGGCCTCTTGTTCTGGCTGGAACTGGGCATCCACTAGATTCGCAATCAGGCGGACCCCTTCCTGGGGTGTGGGCACACCGCGTTGTTCGTCCAACTCGACCACAATCACCGGCAGTGGCGTAATATCACGGAAACCCGGCTGAATGGAGTGGACAATAATTTCGTAGGTATAGATCGTGCCTTTGCCACTGACTTCCTGCCACGTCCACTCAAGCGACTGACACCACGGGCAGCCAGCGCCTGGAGGATAGCGTATGAGGTCACAGGCCGTACATTTTTTCATCACCAACTTGTGCTGCCGCGCAGCCTCAAAATACCCGAGGAACTCGCTTTCGTTCTCAGGCACTACCAGGTTCATTCCACGGTATTGGACAACGGGCATCGCTTCTACCTCCGCATAATTAAGGCACTCCCCGTCACCGGGTTGGCCCAGCCCATATTCATCGAAATCTCGGCATCCCGCACCTGGCGACAGCGACCCTCAGCATAGTCGTAGGTATGGACACCCTCATGCGCCTGTGGGCAGTAATCATCGGCCAGACCCCGTAACTGCCGGGTGTTTTCGATGACCATATTCATGCCGTGCGTGTAACCTTCGCACAGATGCCCACCGTTCACATTATTCGGACGCTTGCCACCCAATTCGATAATGCCACTCGACACGTACTGGCCGCCCTCGCCCTTCTGACAAAACCCATAGTCTTCCAGTTGTAACATCGTCGTGAAGGTAAAGGCATCGTAGGAGCCGGTCACGTGTATATCTTCCGGGGTCACTCCGGCCATGCCGAAGACGCGGGGTCCGGCATATTTCCCTGCCACCGACGTAATCGGCGCATCGTTATAGAAGGTATCCCCGCGGGCCTTGGTGACACGTCCGACCACTCCCATGATGTACACTGGGCGCTGCCGCAAGTCACGGGCGCGCTCCACCGAGGTCACGATGATGGCGGTGGCATTGTCTGTCTCTACACAGCAATCGAGCAAATGCAGCGGTTTGCAGATCCAGCGCGAATTGAGGACATCCTCAACCGTATAGCGTTTCTTATAGTACGCCTTGGGGTTATTGCTGGCGTGCTTACTATGCGCCACTTTGACCGCCGCCACCTGCGCGCTCGTTGTGCCGTATTCCATCATGTGGCGCATAAAGACCGGGGCAAAATTTTGCCCAGCGCTCACCATCCCATAGGGGCGGCCGAGAAGCTGACTGCCAGTCACGGGGGCCGCGGCACGGCGCCCGGTGCCACCAATGCGCACTTCACTGTAGCCATTCATGGAGCGGAAGATCGCTACCGTCTCACACATCCCCACTTCGATAGCGCCAATCGCCAGGCCCACCAGGGCCTCCGTACTCGATCCGCCGCCAGAGCAGTCCATGTAAAAATCGAGGCGGATGCCCAGATCCGAGGCGACTTCTGGGCTGACACAGGAGTCCCCGCCGTGATAACTCAGCATGCCGTTGACCTGTGAAGCGGCGAGCCCAGCATCACGCATGGCATTGCGGACGGCCTCCACGGCCATCGCGCGCGTCGTCCGTCCCGAATCCTTGGTATAGGCCGTCTCGCCTACACCCACTACACAGTATTTGTCGGTCAATCGGCCCATAAGTTGTCTCCCTCGCTTGAGATGACCGTATCATGAAAGATCCAGTGTGGTGACTCATCCAGCAGCGCGTGAAGATCAAGACCCATCGTGCTTAGGTGAGCGTAATGGGCCTCCAGTGCGGCTTGATCCTCGTACACTTCATGGAACATAAAGAGACGCGGATCCTGGGTAGAGCGCTGGACGCTATACACATGGTTGCCAGGTTCCTCCCGCACTTTTGGGACCGCCATACGCATGATACGCTCAAAGACGTGTTCTTGACCAGCCTTGACAGTGAGTGTAGCGGTCACAGTGAGCATCGTGATCTCCTGACAACGCGGGGGACTGACCTGTACGTCTCCTCTGCGAACCTGCCGCACGGACGGCTCAGGTCAGCAGCCAGCCAGGAAACGCGTCCCCCCTGTACAGCTGAAACCAGAATCCACAAAGTTACTTATGGTAAACTCAGCACTACCAGTGACCGTGACCGTATCATTCAAGCCGACTGTTCGACCAGTGAAGGTATACGTCGCCGTATAGGAAGGCACTGCCGTCCCAAGTTCTCCCCGAGCACTGCAAAATTGGTTCTTCACCCGCAAGGGAACAAAAGGGACTGTAATGGATGTCTCGCTCTCACGCGGCACGAAAATGCTCACGCCAGACACGGTAAAGCCCGTGAGCGGTGGACAACCCTGCGCTGCAGTGGGACACTGATTGAGCCGATAGGAGACCGAGTAGCCCACAATGCTTATATCAAAACCGGCGCCAACCGTGGCGGTGGGAAACCGTCTGTTAGCGAAAACGACGTCGGCGTTATGATCGGTAAAGAGCTCAACATCCGTGATTGCTCCTGTGGTTGAGTTGACGCACACTTCCTGGAAGGCATCGACATTGGACGTATTCCCCCCTTCCGCACTTGTAGGGGCAACACTCGTGATTGCCAGGCAGGACACCGATGCCGCACTGCCGCCACATCCTCCCCCTGCGTTATCGCCCGAAGGGGCAGAACAACTGATCACCATCCACGACACCAGGAAAAGGCTCTTGAGTCTATGCCGAGCGATCTGCCAACGCCTCATCGTGCTCTATCCCTTCCTCAATGACGGTCAAGCTAATGTTGTAGATGCTATCTTGCGCTGCTGGAAGCTGGATAAAGGCTGTAAGTCAGGGGCAACGTTAAAGTTAGAACCTAGGCTTGTCAAGAAGAATTTTGTGTCCTTGGAAATTTCCTGCCTTGCGCGGGCCAGGCTTTCCGTGCATGCTTGGCGCCAGTGGCAGGCGCGTACCAGAGCACAGGTCCACTCACGAGCGTGCCATATCAGGAGCGACCGCCGTATCCGTACGACACACGGAGGCCGTCCAGTCATTCTTCTCGGGAAATCGACGTACTCCCCCGACTCAAGTCGGAGGACTCTTAGGAGTCGGTGTCGAGCAGACTCAGTGCCGCAAGGCACTACGTTCTTTCGGTCATGATACCCCCGGATGCGTGCCAGTCCTGGGCGCTATCGTCTGTCGTTAAAGGGCCGTGCCGAGTAGCACGCTGTGCGGCAGACACGACAAGCCGTTAGAACATTGTCGAGGCAAACGTTACCCGCGCAAGCGGAGCGGAAAGGTAACTTCATGACCTCTGTCTTTGTTCTGGATCGTCACCGTCAACCCCTCGACCCCTGCCATCCGGCACGGGCGCGGGAGCTGTTGCGGGACGGCCGGGCGGCGGTGTGGCGGCGCTTCCCCTTCACTATCATCGTGCACGACCGGAGGCGAGGGGAGTCCGTTGTGCACGAGCACCGTGTGAAAATTGACCCTAGCAGTCAAACGACCGGTCTGGCGCTGGTCGCTGGCGCCCGTGTCCGGTGGGCTGCCGAGCTGACCCACCGCGGCCAGCGGATCAAAGCGGCCTTGCGCAGTCGGCACGCCATCCGGCGTGGTCGGCGGCAACGGTGGACGCGCTACCGGCAGCCACGGTTCCTCAACCGCAAGCGGCCTGTCGGCTGGCTGCCTCCCGCGCTCGGCAGCCGGGTAGCCAACATCATGACGTGGGTCGAGAGACTGTCGCGCCTGTGTCCGATCACGGCGCTGAGCCAAGAACTGGTGCGCTTCGATATGCAGTGGATGCAGAACGCGGCAATTCGCGGCGTCGAATACCAGCACGGCGAACTGGCGGGCTATGAAGTGCGGGAGTATCTTTTGGAGAAGTGGCACCGCACCTGTGCCTATTGTGGCGCCAACGATGTCCCCCTTGAAGTCGAGCATATCATGCCGAAGGTCCGCGGCGGCTCCACCGCGTCAGCAATCTGACCCTCGCCTGCGTGCCGTGCAACCAGAAGAAAGGCGCCCTGACCGCCGCCGAGTTTGGCTTTCCGCAGGTCCAAGCGCAGGCCAGGAGGCCGCTGCACGACGCGGCCGCCGTCAATGCTACCCGCTGGGGGCTCTCTCAGGCGTTGCACACCACGGGACTGCCGGTGGAGACGGGTACGGGTGGGCGCACGACATACAATCGTACACGCCTCGGCCTCGCGACATCCCACTGGGCGGATGCGGCAAGCGTTGGCGCCAGCACGCCGAACACACTCCGTGTGGCAGGGATACGGCCGCTGGGCATTCGCGCCATGGGCCACGGGACCAGGAAGATGTGTCGCGTCGATGCCCACGGGTTCCCGAAGACCCACCGTGCCCGGCAGAAACACTATGGCGGCATGCAGACCGGGGATATCGTCCAAGCGGTGGTGCCCACCGGGAAGTATGCCGGCACGTGGACGAGTCGCGTCGTCGTCAGGGCTGGTGGCTGGTTTGACCTGGTCATCCATGGCAAGAAGGCCAGTGTGCATCAGAAGCATTGCACGCGGCTGTGGGCTGCCGATGGCTATACGTACACCCTGCCTGCGGTCGCAGGCACCGCGGTGTCCTCCCGCCGCTGAAGCGAGGGGTCTCCACAGCGGACATTTTAGGAAGCACTCTTTATGGCCATAGCACATCGTGTACGCCACCACATGCAAGCCGCATCCTGGATACGCGCCATGTTCGAGGAAGGGATCCACCTCAAGCGGCAGTACGGGGCGGACAATGTCTGCGACTTTTCCCTCGGCAATCCGGTGCTGGAACCGCCGGCGCAATTTTACGAAGTCCTGCATCAGCTCGTCACGCATCGTCAGCCAGGTCAGCATCGCTATATGCCTAATGCGGGCTATCCGGAGACACGCGCCGCGATTGCGACGCAACTCGCATGCGAGACTGGCCTGCCCTTCACCGCGCAGCACATCGTGATGGTAGTCGGCGCGGCTGGGGGTCTCAACGTGATCCTCAAAACGCTCCTTGATCCCGGCGATGAGGTGATGATGTTCTCGCCCTATTTTGTGGAATATCACTTCTATGTCGAGAACCATCAAGGCCTCTCCACGGTGGTCCCCACTGACGCGCAGTTTAACCTTGATCTGGACGCCATCGCGCAGGCGCTCACCCCGCGCACCAAGATACTGCTGATCAACTCGCCAAACAACCCGTCCGGGGTGGTGTATCCTGCCGCCACCATCCAGGCCCTCGGGGCGTTGTTGCAGCAGAAGCAAGCCGAGTTTGGCACGGAGATTTATCTCGTCAGCGATGAACCGTATAAAAAACTTTTGTACGACGGCCTCGTTTATCCGGAAGTCTATCCACACTATCCCAATAGCCTCGTCGTCACCTCCCACGCCAAAGATCTGGCCTTGCCTGGCGAACGCATCGGCTACATAGCTACCAATCCGGCCTGCGCGGATGTGCCAGTCCTCCAGGAGGGCTTGAGCTTTGCAAACCGCACGCTGGGCTTTGTCAACGCCCCAGCCCTGATGCAGCATGTGATAACGCAGCTGCAAGGGGTGACGATTGATATGGCGCAGTATGCGCGCAAACGCGATCTGCTCTGTAGCCATCTGGCGGCGATGGGCTATCAGTTCGTCAAACCCCAAGGAGGGTTTTATCTCTTTCCGCGCTCGCCCATCCCGGATGATGTTGCCTTTGTCAAAGCCTTACTCGAACGCCGGATCCTGACGGTGCCCGGGAGCGGTTTTGGCACACCGGGGTATTTTCGCATTGCCTATTGTGTGGAAGACTCCACCATCGAGCGGGCTTTCGAGGGTTTCCGAGCCGTCGCGCACGCATATGGCCTGTGCTAAGGTGCCTTGCGGGCGTGGGAGCGGTAGCGCGCTCGGCGGTGACTGGAGCAAGCGCCACAGGACGCTCCCAGGGGCGGCAGCGGCGCTCAAGGAGCACACCTGGTCACGGCGCCCTACCATCTCAACAAAGACGCGCCCCAATTAAAACCCGTGCCAAATGCAGCGAGCAAGCACAAGTCACCACGTTTGATACGGCCTTCCTGCAAGGTTTCATGCAGGAGAATGGGGACCGAGGCGGCAGAGGTATTGCCGTATTTGTGGATGTTCACCGGGACTTTGGCGGCAGGGATGTTGAGGCTCTCCGACACCGATTCTAAAATACGCACGTTGGCCTGATGGAACAGAAAGTGGTCCACTTCATCTATGCTGACCTTGTTGGCCTCGAGACATTCACGCACCACCTCGCGGAAGCGTCGTACCGCCTGGGCGAACACGGCGCGCCCTTCCATACGAGGGCGGGAGCGGTCGTCATCAATTTTCTTTTTGACCATCGGCGGGAACGTGGTGGTGCCAAACAACTCGGCATAGAGCTTGCCCAGGAGTGTCCCATCCGTGTGCAAATGGTGGGACATCATCCCGCTGGGCTCCTCCGGGCTGGCGGGTACCACAATAGCGGCGCCCGCACCGTCGGCAAACAGCACCGACATATCGCGCCCGCGATTGCTGTACAAAAAAATTGACGACAGCAGTTCGGCCCCGACCACTAAAATGGTCTCGTACGTGCCGGTTTTGATATATTGGTCTGCGAGGGACAACGCATAGATAAAACCGGCACATCCTTGATTGAGGCTGAAGGTTGGGGTGGACGTCAGGCCCAGTTTGTCGGCGAGGACACAAGCCACCCCAGGAAACACGTAATCGGGGACCACACTCGTCTGGATAATCAGGTCGAGATCCTGCGCCGTCATATTGGCCTGTGTGAGCGCCACCTGGGTGGCGCGCAATGCCAAGTCGGCGGTGCTCATCTCGGCGTCGATTTTCCCCTGCATGCCTGTTTCATACAACGCCTTGAGATAGGCCTCCTTATCCGGCGCATGCGCGAGCTGTTGGAGCATGTGATAGGTATCAGGCACCATCCGGCGCTCTTTGATTCCCGTGCGCTGTGTGATCCATTCATCACTGGTATCCATAGCCTGAGCTAAAAGGTCATTCGTCACCACACAGTCGGGCACATACATCCCTGTGGTGAGGATTTTCGCTTTCCGCATCGCGTATCCATCCTCTATTGTTGGAGGGGAGGGCGTGTCGTTAGGGTAGATGCGTGGTGCCCATGAGATACCGATCACAGGCCCGCGCTGCCCCACGTCCCTCGTGAATGGCCCACACCACGAGACTCTGACCGCGGCGCATGTCCCCCGCGGTAAACACCCCAGGCAGGTTGGTCGCATAGTGGCCGTACGCCGCTTTGGCGTTCGAGCGTTCGTCGCGTTCCACCTGCATGTGTTCCAGCAGCGCATCCTCGGGCCCCAGGAAACCCAAAGCCAGCAACACCAAATCGGCGGGCCAGACGCGTTCTGTGCCTGGGATGCGTTGCGGGGTGAAGCGTCCACGGGCATCACGCTCCCAGGCGATATTGACCGTGTGAAGTTCTTTCACACGCCCCTGTGCATCCCCCACGAATTTCTCCGTCTGAATCAGAAATGTCCGGGGATCAGTGCCAAAGCGGGCCGTGGCTTCTTCTTGGCCATAGTCTGTCCGGAAGATGCGTGGCCATTCGGGCCAGGGATTGTCAGCTTGGCGGGTGTCTGGAGGGCGTGGCAGAATCTCAAATTGCACCAAACTCTGGCACTGATGCCGCATGGAGGTGCCCACACAGTCCGTGCCGGTATCACCGCCGCCGATGACCACGACATGCTTATTGGCCGCCGATAGGTAGGCGCTGTCCGCATGTCCAGAGTCTAGGAAACTCTTGGTGTTGTTGTGCAAGAACTCCATGGCAAAGTGAATGCCCTTGAGGTTGCGGCCCTCGATCGGCAAGTCACGGGGCTTGGTGGCTCCACAGCACAGCACCACCGCGTCAAAGTCCGCGCAGAGGGTCGTGGCAGGGATGTCAAGGCCCACGGTGGTATTCGTGACAAAACGCACGCCCTCTTGGGCCAGCACATCCACACGCCGTTGCACCACGCGCTTGTCGAGCTTCATATTGGGAATGCCATACATCAGTAAGCCGCCGATACGGTCGGCGCGTTCGTACACCGTGACCAGATGCCCGGCCCGATTCAGCTGCGCCGCGCAGGCCAGTCCTGAAGGCCCCGAGCCCACCACCGCCACGGTCTTCCCAGTGCGTTTGGCTGGTGGCTCGGGCACGACCCAGCCCTGCTCAAAACCCGTGTCGATAATGGCGCATTCGATATTCTTGATCGTTACCGAGGGATCATGCATGCCGAGAACGCAGGAACCCTCACACGGCGCGGGACACACCCGCCCCGTAAATTCTGGGAAATTGTTGGTCTTGTGGAGCCGTTCAAGCGCCTCATGCCACAGACCACGGTAAATGAGATCGTTCCACTCGGGGATCAAGTTGTTGACCGGGCACCCCGACGCCATGCCATTGATGAGGGTGCCCGTGTGGCAAAACGGCACACCGCAATCCATGCAACGCGCTGCCTGATCCTGGAGTTTGAGCACGGGGAAGTGCTCGTGGAACTCTCCCCAATCCTGCACACGTTGGAGGGGAGCGCGATCCGCCGGCAGCTCGCGTTGATATTCTAAAAATCCAGTCGGTTTACCCATGTCTTTTCCTAGAAAAATGACCACACCCTGTGTGTCGTCTGTATCTAATTCCCGCTGACACGGGTAGGATCGTTTTTATTATCCTCGAAGGCCATCATGACCGCGTCATCCCCGCTCAGTCCAGCCTCTTCGGCGCGTTTGACGGCTTCGAGCATGCGCTGGTAATCTTTGGGCATGACTTTGATGAATTTCGGCGTCAGCTCGTCCCACCGGGCCAGGACACGCCACCCGAGCTGGCTATCCGTATATTTGGCATGGCGCTGGATCAAGTCTCGCATCTCGGCAATCTCGTGCGCATCCTCTACGGGTGCGAGCGCGACGGTTTCCAGATTACACCGACTGGCAAAATCTCCGGCTTCGTCGAGGACATAGGCGACCCCGCCCG
>SXND01000144.1 GCA_005777235.1 Pseudomonadota bacterium | reverse complement strand
TATTAAACTAGAGCGGCTGAAAATGAGGACCAAGCTTCATCATTTTGCCCTAAAGTCCAAACTCTACCTCAATGCCCTCCGCTCCGCTTTCGCCACTTTACGGGCCCTCACCCCCGTACAGGGCTCCGCGTAAGGTGAGCCTTTAATTATGAGCATCGTCTTAACCGAAACATTTGATGCAGAAGTCGCCATCACGCTGATCAATCAAGCGAAGGTCTATCGTTATTTTAGCTGGTCAACCCCCGATGTCTTGTTACAGCGGAGCTTACAGTAGGGGTTGCTGTTTTACCAGAAGCACAAAATGAACCCGACGTTGTTACAGCGGCAGCAGGTGGAAGCCATTCCAGAAGCTCTGGTACGCGATCGCTCTTTGGTGCAGCGGCTTGCTGGGCGTTTTAAAGCGTTGCGGGCACGATTCCGCTGGTTTTAAGGGTATGGGCGGGACTCTTGTAGAGGCTGGCTCATGGTACAGTATGCGAGCGCTGACACTACGGCCACGCGATCAGAGAGGATGGACATGCCCTGGATCTCGTGGCCGTAGTGCTATCTGGGCGTATTGATATCTTTCTCCTATGACTGAGATAAGAGAGCCGTGGAGGTCGGAGTCACCGAGAGAGCGAGCGTGAAACAAATTCCTTGGCCGACAGTCGACGTGACGGTGATCGTGCCCTCATGTTGCTCAATGATCTGATAGGTGATCGACAACCCAAGTCCAGTCCCTTCGCCGACGTCTTTTGTAGTGTAAAAAGGCTCAAAGATACGTGGCAGCACCTCCGCTGGTATGCCCTCGCCATCGTCTTCGATAGACACTTCGACCTGTTGGCCTTTCACCCGCGTGGTGATGGTGATCGTCCCGAAATCGTCGATAGCCTGGGCGGCATTCACGAGCAGATTCAGGAAGGCCTGATTGATCTGCCAGGGCACACAGGTCACCCAAGGGATCTCACCGTAGTGCTTCACGACATCGGCTTTATTTTTGATGGCATTCTGCGCCACGAGCAGCGCATTATTGAGGCAGGTATTTAAATCGACGCGGTCGACCTTTTTACGATCGACCCGACTAAAATCCTTCAGGCTCAGCACCATATCCCGCATGTTATCCAGTCCCTCGAGACTGACTTGTAACATCTCACCTATCTCAGCGATGGTCTCGTCTTCCTTGAGGGCTTGGGCCGTGTCTGCGACTGTCGTGAGCTGTGTGCGCAGTAGCGTGGCATCCGTGTCCTCGTGGGCGAGTAGCTCCGCTTGCTTGGTGGCTTGTTCGAACAGCGTCACGACCGAGGGCCACTGTTCATGCACGAGGGCGACGTTACTCCGACTATAGGCCAGTGGTGTGTTTAGCTCATGGACCACGCCCGCCACCATCTGCCCCAAGGCGGACATCTTCTCCGACTGAATCAGGCGCGCTTGCGACTGCCTGAGATCATTGTAGAGCATGGCCGTCTCACGGGCAGACTCTGCGACATTTTTGGCCATCTTGTGTCCATAGAGAGCCACCCCGACAACAATCAAGAGAATAAACCCTGCGACGAGATATTCGTAGTGACTCAAGGCACGCGCCGCCGCCATTTGCGCCGCGAACTAGGCTTCCTGGATGGTATCGACGTGCTGTTCTAAGTGCCCAATCGCCTCATTCAGGAGCGCATACTTGCGGTCCATGGTGGCCATGCGCTCCCCTGCTTTGTCGGCATCACCTTGCTCAAAAGACGAAACAATAAAGGTGGCTTCCTGGAGCATGTCCCGCATCGTGCCTGCGACACCTTCAAAATAGGCCCTAAGCGGCTGAGCCGTCTCCTGCGAGACGGTCTCTTCGACATTACGCTTCAGTGTCGCCATATGGTCATTGAAGGCCTTGATGGCTGGTGCCATCCTGGCTCTTTCCTGGACAACATTTTGGGAATCAAAGATATCATTGCCAGGCGCATTCACCGCCGATGCCAGGGGGCGCAGCGCCGAGTAGCTGCGTCGACGCCCGGCCCACTCGTGGTTTACCGCGACGGACTGGGTATAAATCGTTAAGACACTGTGGCTGAGATAGAGACTTCAATAAATGGTCACAAGATCAAAAGCCGCGAGAACGAAATACATCAAGTGCCATTTCGGCCGTGATAACTTCGTAGCGTGCGGAGAAAACATGACTGTTTCTGAGGACACACTATCCATTGCTCTCGTTCCTTTTGTGCGAAATGTCGGATGGCGTATATGCGTATATATAGAAAACCTGCGCACGCATATCCTGTGTCTAACAGGATAGCAGACATGGCATGACTTGCCAATCATAGGAGTGTAAAGGTAACGTAATCGTCTACGCCTCTCCCTCCTAGCCTACGAGCGTTGCACACACTGGAGGTGCGCCCATGCTACGCGCATGCATGTATCTACAGAGATCATTATAGAGCGCAGACGGGTCTCGGCGGGGCAGGACGAGCCACAGAGAGAACCCCACATGGCGACGACCACGGGCAAACCCGCCGATGAGTCCAAGAGGCGCCCCGCGTGTGTACGGCGGCTCCATATGCCACAATCGACAATACATGCGGCGTTATGTGCCCCGGTCGCACGCGAGGTCGGCGGCATTATGAGCAGATCCCCCGTACTGGGAGACTCCAAACGCCGGTCACGGTGCTGCCCCCAGAGGCTGGCGCAGGCCTCATCGCTGCGGCACCAGGGCTGCATGCATGGAGGCGTGGGCACTGCCGTGGCGAGCGCTAGCCTGGGGATCTTGCGCGGCCATTAACGGCCCTGCTGGATGAACTCCGCTACGCGCTCGGCAATCATAATGGTCGTGGCATTGGTATTGGCGCGAATGCAGTCCGGCATGATCGAGGCATCCGACACCCAGAGGTTGTCCAGGCCATGCACGCGGCCATACTGACTGACCACCGCCATGGGATCCGAGGCTGGCCCCATCTTGCAGGTGCCGGAAATATGCTGCGTGGTGGTCACCTGGCTGCGCATCCAGGCGTCCAGAGCCGCGTCCGAGGCCAGCTCTGCGTCCGACGGCATAAGGCGTTCAGCCACAATGTGCTGGTACTCCTCGTGCTCCAGTAAGCGGGCGCACAGGCGCACGCCTTCACGCATGCGCTGCAGATCCCACGGATCTTCGAGATAACGGTAGTTCAGATGCGGCTGCACGCTGGGATCGGTCGAGGCCAGGCGCAACTCGCCAGCGCCCACCGCTAGCTCCAGGATGCAGGTAAAGCGAATGCCCTCGGCTTCCAGGGGATCGCCGCCCATGGGGGAGGAAAAGGACGATTGCAGGATCTGCATGTCGTTACGGTCGCCGGAGCCCTGAGCCGTGTAGCGCAAGGCGAGCTGCGTGCGCGGTGCCTTGGGGTCGAGGGGGAAATCGTCTTTCACCTTGATCGGGATGCGCACATTGGGATGGTCGCGCAGGTTTTGCCCGACGCCAGGCAAGGCATGCGCCACCGGGATGCCCATGCTACGCAGATGCTCCACCGGCCCGACGCCGGAGAGCAGCAGCAGTTGTGGTGAGGCAATCGCCCCGGCCGTCAAGATCACGGTGTCAGCCTTGACCACAAAGCGCTCGCCACCGCTGTCGACTTCCACGCCGGTGACTTTGGTGCCGGTAAACAGGAGACGCCGTACCAGCACCCCGGCTTTGATGGTCAGGTTGAGGCGATGGCGCACCGGGTTGAGGTACGTCAGGGCCGTGCTCATGCGGATGCCGTCCGGGTTATTCATCGGGATTGGCCCCACGCCCATGGAATCGGGGTGGTTCATGTCCGGGTCCGCTGGGAAATCGGCATCCAGGCAGGCTTGCTGGAAGGCGCGCTGGGCGGGCATCCAGGTCTCGGGCTTGTGGCGCCGCACCGGGATGGGTCCGTTACTGCCGTGCATGTCATCCTGGATGTCGAGGTCGGTTTCGGCTTTGCGAAAGTACGGCAGCACCTGCTGAAAACTCCAGGCGTCGTTGCCCATGGCGCCCCAGTTGTCATAGTCTTCAGGCACACCACGGAGGAACACTTGGCCGTTGATGGCGCTCGATCCCCCCACCACGCGGCCGCGTGGCACCGGCATGGCACCTTCGCCTTGCTCGGGTGTGGGCAAGCCGACAAAGGACCAGTTGTGCGGCGCGTTGACCGCGGAGGCGGTCTGGTCATAGCCGTACTTCAGGTCGTCGGGGTAGCGCTCAAAGTCTTGATAGTGCGGCCCGGCCTCCAACAGTAAGACCGAGCGCTGTGGGTCGGCGCTCAGGCGCGTGGCTAAGACGCAACCCGCCGAGCCACCGCCGATGATGATGACGTCGTATTCCATCTGTTGTTCCTCCGTTGTCCTTCGTCAATCGTTATCTGGAGCAGCCCCAGCCTGCCCCTGGTACGTTTCCCCATACCTTACCACAAAGCCCGCGCCCGATACCAGAGGCACCCCGCGTGTCACAGCCGCTGGCAAAGGCCGGGCGTATTGCCTATACTCGGGCCACTGATCACTAAGGAGGCAACTATGTCCCGTACCCGTGAGCGTTTTCGTGCTGTGCTGTCCGGCCCAACGTGTGTTCTGGCCGCCAATATCTTCGATCCTCTCTCGGCCCGTCTCGCCGACATGCTGGGCTATCAGGTGTGCGTGCTGTCCGGTTCTGTCGGCAAAGCGTCGAACCTGGGTGTGCCGGATAGCGTGCTGGCCAACATGTCCGATGTCGTGGATCATTGCCGCCGCATTACCCGCATGGCCGAGGTGAGCCTGATGGTGGACGCGGAAGACGGTTTTGGCAACGCCGTCAATGTTCGGCGCACCGTGCAGGAAATGGAGGCCGCCGGGGTTGCAGGCATTGAAATCGAGGATAATGTTGTCCCCAAGCAGTTTCATGTGCAGAATCCTGGCCTGGTCTCCACAGAAGAGCAGGTCGGCAAGCTGCGTGCCGCGGTGGCGGCGCGCACCGATCCCAGCACGGTGATTGTGGCCCGTACGAGCGCTCTCAGCGAATGCTCGCTGGATGAGGCCTTAGCGCGCATCCGGGCCTACGCCAGCACTGGCGCCGAGGCCCTGATGCTGGCCACCGTGCCACGCGGACGGGCGGACATTGCCGCGGTGCACCAGGCCACGTCGCTTCCCCTGTGCGTGCTCAACCCACCGGCGGAGGCGCGGACCGACGCGGCCTTCCTGGCCGCTAACGGCGTACGGATTCTCATGCTGGGGAACCCGCTCTACGCCATCGCCGTTCAGGCAATGTACGAAGCGTTGAAACGCTTGCACGAGGGCACGGCGCTGGAGGATCTCAAGGCCCTGCAAGCCCCGCCGGAGCTGTTACGGGCCGTGAACCGCAGTGCGGAGTTGAGCCAGTGGCAGCAAGAGTATCTGCGGTAGAGGCCATGGGCGGCTGGGACATGCTCCGGCACAGGGGTGAGAGGTCTGGCACCACCTCGGCGTCGGTGCCACAGGGCTGCTGGCTGGACAAGGTTCTGAGAGTGTACACCCGCCCGCCAGGCCAGCACACACCGGGGCGCCGCCAGGGCCAGGGGCCAAGCAGGGTGCCGGAGCGGTGCGCTGCTCAGGCCGGGCCGAGCTGGTCGAACAGCAGGCGCAGTTCGGCAGCGTCGTCGTAATCCAGGCGCGGGTCGTCGGCCAGGGCCGGGTGGCGGGAACCGGCGAGCATGGCCTGTAAGGCGGCGAGGACGGGTGGGATGTAGTCCGGCAGGTCGGGGCGCTGGGCGAGGGCGGTCAGTTGCGTGGCGGCGGCAGCGCGCTGCTCAGGGCTGCGGGCCTGGGGCACCAGGGTGTACTGCTCGGCCAGGGGGGCCTGGCTCTCGCCCCCGGCGCGGCGGTAGGCCAGGTAGGCGTCCACGGCCTGCTGGCGGGCGGCGGTGGCGGCGGCGGTGGCGCCGGTGGCGCGCTCCAGGTGGCTCAGGATGGCGAAGGTCTTCCACGGCTCAGCGGCGTGTCCGAAGGGGGCGTTGCAGGTGTGGGCTTGCTGCAATAGCGTGCGGGCCGCGCTGAGCGCCGCGGCCAGGTTCCCGGCGTTGTGCAAGCGTTCCAGCGCAGCGCGTGCGGCCTCAAAGCCGGCGTGGCTCCACGTCCCCAGGTGCGCGGCAGCCTGGGCCCGCAGACGCGCCACCCTGGCCAGAGCCTGCGGGCGCCCGAGGTATTCCAGCAGGCCCTCCAGCTTGGTCGCCATGGCCACCACCTTCTCCCAGGTCGGGGCAGCAGCGGACGCCTGCAGCGTGTCGGGCGGAGCGGTCTCCGGTCCCGCCTGGGCTGCCTGCACCTGCCAGGCCAGGGCCGCCAGCAGATTGGGCAGCTCCAGCAGGGTCAGACGCGCCGCCAGCTGCGGGTCTTGAGATCGCTGCCCATACAAAAAATCCACCAACTGCCGCATGGCCTCGGCCCAGGCCGCCCGCGCCGTGCGGCGTTGCGCCTCGGGCAGGTCGCCCCACAGGGCCGGGGCCAGGGCCGGGTTGAGGCGCAGGTAGGTCATGCCCTGGCCTACTGGCAGCAGCGTGCCCAGGCCAACAGCTTCGAGCTGACGGCCGAGGGTGATGTCCTCCTCCTGCTGGTAGTCCAGCCCGAGCACCTGGGCGATGGCCCAGCCGGTGCCGCCATCCTGGAACGCCCCCAGCGGCCCGAGCTTGTGGCGCAGCGCCACGGGCAGGCGACGCAACGACAGCTCGACGCTGGCCAGCAGCGAGCGCTGGCGGTCGTTGGGGTAGCGCCGTTGCAGCGTTGCCATCAGCTCGTGCAGACGCTGCGTGGCCGTGCGCACCCCGGCGCGACCCACTTCCTGGGCCAGCAGCACCAGACTGCGGGCGTGGCAGCCCACGGCGTCCACCAGATCAGCAATGGCCTGCTCGTTCTCCTCGGCCTGGCCGTGACGCGGCCCCAGCTCGGGCTGCTCGGCCAGCACCTGGCCCACCAGGCTGATGGCGTCGGCGCGGTCTAGACGATCCAGCGCGATGTGCTGGCGCGCAAACGGTTCTGGCAGAGTCTCACGGCTGGTGAACAGCAGGCGCGTCTCGCCCAGGGTATTGAGGCGCTGCGCCAGGGCCAGGATGTTGGCCAGCACCTCGGGCTCAAACGCCGCCGCGTCGGCGGCCCCCACGGCCAGGGCCGCGTCAACCGGCGGCGGCAGCACCGATTCCATATTATCGAACACCAACAGCACCGGCTGCTTTTGCAGCACCCGCGCCAGCAACTGCTCACCGATGGCGGGATCGTTGCCACCCTGGGCCACGTAATCCGGCACCAGTTGCTCGCCGAGGGCAAAGCGCACAGCGGCGGCATCGCGCTGCTCCTCCAGGCTGACGAAGGCGGCGCGGGCAAAACGCTGACTGTGCACCAGCCAGCGCGCCAGCTCCACCGCCAGGGTGGTCTTGCCTTCGCCACCCTCACCGCGCAGCATCACATAGCGTGCCGCTGCTGCGGTCCCTGGCAGCGGGTTGGTCGGCGGACATAGCAGGCGCTCGGCCATCAGCAGCTCGCGGCTGCGACCGCTGAAGCGATGCAATGGGGGCTGCGGCAGTTGGCCCAGGGCCGCCTGCTGCTGCGCCGCCAGCTCCGTGCGCAGGCGTGCTTCTGGCACGGCACTGAGCAGGGCAGGGTCGGCCTCTTCCTGCAACAGCACCGGCACAAACCAATCGTGCAGGCGCAGCTCGTAGTGCAGGGCCTTGCCGCGATATGGGTCTTGATGCAAGGCACGCTGCGCCGCCAGCAGGGCCTGACCAATACGGGCACCGCGCAGCAGCTCGTGGTAAAAGCGCGTGACAAAGCGCCGCGCCGTCTCCACCAGCACGCTGTGGCTCATGGCCACCACCGAGGCCGCGCCCTGCTGCAACAGGCGCGCCGCCACCGAGGCGGTGGGCCTGTCCTCCGCCTGGGCGGTCTGGCAGGCTTCCAAAAACACCAGCGGCACGCGGTAATCGCGCAGCACACTGGCCAGCTCATCGGCGTACACCAAGTGCGAGCGCCGTCGTGCGAGTTTGCCCACATCCGCTGGGTCCTCAAAGCACAGGGCGCCCACGCCCATGGTGCGGTCGTAGACACCATGGCCGTCGAAGTGCAGCACGTGGTATGGCTCCCTAGCATCATAGGCGCGCTGCAGCTCGTCTTGCAGGGCGCCAAAGGTCGGCGGCGTCAGCAGGGTGCAGGTGGCCAGCTGGCCCAGGGCATTGAGGGCCTCGACCACCGGCTGGGCGCTGACGCGGTGATCGAGGTAGGCGGCGCGGGCATCCTCGGGGCGCGGGCTGACCAGCAGCACGCGCAGGGGCGGATCGGTCAGCAGCGGCGTGCGCACTGTGCCACCGGGCAACTGCCGCCGCACGCGCACGCCACGGGCGCCCTGAAAGACAAAGCCGTCACCGTCGTGCAGCAACTCCCACGGTAGGGCCAGCCATTGCGTCGCGGCCTGGCGTGCCTGGCGCTGCGCCGCCTCGTCCGCACCCTCCAGCGAGCGCTCGTCCACCAGCACGGACAAACGCCGTTGGCTACGCGCCGGGGTGCCCGGCCCTTCCTGCCAGGCGCGGCGCGGTGTCGAGTCGTGCAGCAGGGCATACAGGGCCTGGCCCCAGCGCGGCAGGGCCATCTCCACCTCTTTGGCGCGCTGCTGGAACGGCTCACTGGGCCAGGCGGCGTAGCGCTCCAGATACCACGCCAGCTCCCCAGCCTCGATGGGTCCAAGCGGTGCGGTGATGCGGTAGCGTGGACTGCGTAGGACTGGGGCGGTGTCGGGCGGCTGGTACACCAGCTCGGCGTGGGCCGTGGCGCGCTGCGTGCCGTCGCGCTCGACGATAGCGGGCTCGCTGAGGTGCAGGGTCAGGTCGGCCAGCGGCGGGCTGTCCAGCGGCGTGGCGCGCTCCGGCTCGTCCGGGAGGGCCAGTCCCAGGGCCGCCAGCAGGGCGGGCACGACTGCGGCCACGGCGTTGGGTCCGCTGCCGAGGGTTATCCCCAGCACTTCTTCGCCAAACAACCACGGCAGAGCACCAGCCGTCACGCCGTCGTATAGCAACGGGATGACCTTATAGCCATCCTGGCGTGCGCGCTTGACCTCCTGGGCCAGTTGCACTTCCTGGAACACCCAGGGAGCGTTGATGGCGCGCGGGCTCACCAGCACCACGACGTGCTGGGCCTGCTTAATCGCCTCCTGGATACGCGCCGTGAGATTGTCGCCGCCACTCAGGCGCTGCGAATCAGCCCACACGGAGACGCCATGCACCTCCAGCGCCGCGCGCAGGGCGGCGACCATGGCATCGTCATGGGTAGAATGCGACAGGAAGATGGTGCAAGGCATAAGATGTCCTCTTGACGTCCTCCCCGCCCTCAAGGACGGGGATTCCCTTGCTTGGCGTCGCACGTCCGCTACGGAACGCGAGGATGTTGCGTGCCGCGTTGACATCACGCTCGTGCATGACGCCGCAGCAGGGGCCTCCCCACGTTCTTACCCCCAGGGCACTCAGTCCACGCGGGCCAGAGCGTGCGCCACAGGCCGAGCACGTGACACTGGAGCATCGTTCGTTGCCGTCAACACAGACCCCAGCAAGCCGTCTGGCTTTGTACGGCAACTGGCGTCTGACGATGCCCCAGGCGGCATCATACGTTGATGTGGCGAAGGGGGTTTTCACGAGTGTGGCACTGGAGACATTGCCGATCACTCTCAGCTTGCCTCGACGGGTAATGGCGGTGGTCGCCTTATGGGTCCAGTCCTTGCGGATGTTGGCCATCGTGGCCTGTAGGGCCTTGACGCGCCGCTTCTTGTGCGCCCGTTGGGCCATCGCGAGGGCGGTCGCATGCGTACGGGTGAGGTTTTCACGACTGTAGATGATATCATCCGAACAGGCGATCTGACTTTTCAACCCCAGGTCGATCCCGAGGTCGAGATGGCCAACGGGCTCGGCCGCATCACGCACGTCGCAGTGCAGATTGACATATCAGCGCCCACGCGCGTCTTGGGTGAAGCTCCCCGTCTTCATCACCCCCTCAACGAGCCGCGACAGCCACAGGCGGAACCGATGTCCACAGTACGTCACCGTGTCGCCTTGGAGCCTGATATGCGCCGCCTTGAAGGGTATCCACCCCAGCGAACGTTTGCGGGAGCGCCACGTGAGCTTGCTCTTCCTGAACTGGCGGCGCCTGGTGACATATGCGGGACAGACTTGCTGAATCGTCTCAGCAGACAGGCGCAAGTCTTTGGAGGTCCCAGCGGTCAGCTTGTGCAGAGCGTAGGCCGTCAGCCAGGTCTGGTCTCGACGGAACGCCAACAGGCTCACTTCCTTGCAATAGTTCCAGACGTCGTTGGTAGCCCCGGCCATCTGCCGCAGGTGCGTCCCGGAGGTCGCGTCTTTGAGGCGGTAGCGATACGTCAGGATGGACACTGTTGGACGCCTTTGCGCTGGGCGTGCTCACGAAGAATGATTGCGAGAACCGCGGTCAGGCTCATACCTGACGGCGTGGCCAGCGCTCGCACGAGGCGCGTGGCTTCTCACGTCAGACGCATGCTGCGAGCCTGTGCGGTTTCCATGACGCAACTCTACACGATCTTGCGTCACAAGACCACCCTGTTGCTCCTACGGAGCCAGCGGACTTTCCTCTCCGCCCTGAAGGACGGAGCCCCCAGTCCGCAAAATCGTGCTGGGTAGCCGAGGGATGTGCCGCGCCTTACGGCCCCAGTAGCGCCGCGCTGCATGGGGGTGACTATATACAGACAGGCCTACAGGTGCAAGGGTTGTATGCGAGCGCACCTGTCCACAGGGCCGCGCGTCTGTGCCGAGGTACGGCCCCGTGGCCGCCCTGTCAGCGGGATGGCCTGCGGCTTGCGTCTTGCGGTCCTCCCGCACATGGCATACAGTGGCCACGCCATGCGGGTCCACATGCCGCAGGGCGACTACGATGTCCGCCATCATCCCTTTAGGCTCAGGAGCCAGCCAGTATGGCACGAGTTACCCCGATCACTGAGAAGGCCGCAGTGCCTGCCGAGTACCATGCCGTCGTCGATGGTGTCCTGCAAACGTTTGGGCAAATCCGTGGGCCGTTCAGCATGTTGCTGCATAGCCCCAAACTCGCGGGGCACTTGCTGCCTCTGGTGAACTTTTTCCGCGGCGACAGCGTCGTGGCGGCCAAAGACCGCAGTCTGGGCATTCTCGTCGCAGCGCGCGAGCGTGAAGGCGAGTACGTGTGGGCGGCTCAAGTGGCGGCAGCGCGCCGTGCCGGGGTACGCGAGGAAGCTATCGACCTCATCCGCGCCAAGGGCGACCCGGCGCAGCTGCCTGCCGAGGAGCGCGACATCGTGGCCTACGCCCAGCAACTGGTGCAGAAGAATCGCATTGACCAGGCGGCGTTCGATGCCCTGAATAAGCAACACGACGTGCAGTGGATGGTGGAGATGACGGCAGCGATCAATTACTACGGCTTCCTGTCCGGGGTGGTGAACGCCTTTGAAGTGGCAGCACCGGCGGACGGTGACCAGTTGCCACGTTAGCGGAGATGGCCCAAGTCACCGTCACGCCTACACCCAAGGCGGGAGGCGCCGCTCTCACAAGCGCCATTGGTTCAGACTATAGATGGCGTTTGTGAGAGGGAGCCCGGCAGCGATCAGGTTCTCCACAGCACCAACGATATCGCGCGGTTTCATGTCTTTTACCCGGCTGTTCTCATAGTACACGAGCAAGATACCGGCGTGTGTGTGTCCCTCCGCTTGCCATTGCTGATGCAGCGCGACAAAGTCAGCAGGGTTGGCGGTCAGGAGGATATAGGCACGCTGGGCAGCGTAGCGCAAATGGTCAGGGTCACGCCAGCCCTTCGTATCAGCGCTACGCGGTGTAACAACGGCATAACCGGCCTGGATGAACAGACGTTCCGGCAATTTATCGTCAGCACAGTCGTCCAGGTAGAGCGTCGGCTTACCGGTCACTCTCCAAGCCCCGTGGCACGCAAGCGTCTACCTTCTTCTGCCGTTTCAGCGTCGACCAAGTCCTTGTGACGCTGATAGTAATCCAGCGCTTCTAGCACGGCTGGCAGCGGCAAGTCGAATTGCTCGGCGGCTTCTATCGACGAGTAACCATGCGCCTGCATCCGACCGACAACATGCCAGACGGTCATATTGCGCGTTTTTAGATACTACACGCCATGTGCAACTTTTAATCGACAATGATCTCATCAAATTGTAAGGGTTCTCGTCCGAGCATGGTATTCAGGAAAATCCCCATCGTGTGCGCAAGGATCTTGCGGCCGACGCGACTCGTCAGATGCCAGAGGTCCCGTGCCCAGATCTTTTGGAGGTGGAAACGCTCCGTCAGTTGGCCGATGACGGTCTCGACGAGGCGTCGGGTGCTCACCAACTGTCGTACCACACGGGGATCGCGTGTCTCGGTCATATTGACCCGCAAAGGCGTTTGGAGCTTAATCGATTGATATTGGGCCAAATCATCATGGAGTGCCTTGCTCAAATAGCCCTTGTCGCCAATAAGCAGGCCCTGGAGGTTGTCGAGCACGTCGAAGAGGGCGACCCGTTCATCGACGTTGGCGGCCGTTGCGGCAAAGCCCGTAATGACCCCGGTCCGGCTGATGACGACGTGCCCATGGAGTCCCCAGTAATATTTCTCCTTCGTGGCACAATACCCGACCGCCGCCACGTCACGCAACAGTTTCCCACGCTTGGCGCGGGCCAGATGACAGAGCGGCATCGGAAAACCATCCACGATATGGATCGGAGACGTATAGGCTCCTAAGTTCTGAGCGAGTTGGCCATGCAATACTTGCTTGACCGCCCAGAGGTTGGCGGCATGGCGGACAAACGTGCTGCGGACACCCAGCCCGGGAAACCACGCCAACCAATGCCGCCGAAAATAGCGCCAGATCTGTTTGTCGGTATCTAACCCCAGCAATTCTCCGACCACTTCCATGGTCAGGACTTCGCTGTCCGTCAAGCGGGGGGCAAAACCTCGCTGGCGTAACGGACGTGTCGCAAGGCCTCCCCGCATGAGGGTCTCTATACAACAGAAGACGGCAATGATACACTCGTCGATGGGCATAGCTCCCTCCTGATGTAAAGCCTGTTTTCGCCAAAGACAACGTTACATCAAGGAGTTATGCCTATCAAGGGCGCACGAATAGAAAGTCGCACATCGCGTATACTACTGTTTACGCCATGAATCAGGACGCACTTCTAAGTGTTTGTATGGGGTTTTGACCTGCATCTTCCCTACCCCTCCGTAAGCCTCAGGCCCGACACCTTGCACCGAGGCCACCGTCACGCCTGTGCCCGACGTCTCACGCCAGCGTCGGATGCATAGTCGTCCATGGCGTCGCCTTCTCATAAGCCCGCGCCACGCGATACACCGTCACTTCGTCAAAAGGCTTGCCGATGATCTGCATGGACAGCGGCAGGCCAGTCGCGGCAAACCCCGTTGGCACCGCCATCGCCGGGCTGCCGGTCAGATTAAACGGCGCGCGCGCCTGACGACTATAGGTGTACTCACAGCGCTCCTCGTCCTCTACCGGACAGGCCGGGTCCATGCTGGAGGCGGTGATGGCCACATCCACCGCCTCCATACAGCGCGCGAACTGCTGCACCAGGACAGCGCGCTGGCGCGTCGCTTGCACATAATCGACGGCGCGGAAAAAGGCGCCGACCATGACGCGCTCGCGCATCAGTGCGCCGTAATCCTGCGGACGCTCCTGCAACCAGCGTTCGTGAATGGCATAGGCTTCGGACAGCAGGATGACCCGCGTGATGGCGGCGTACTCCTCCAGCGGGCCAGGATCAAGGGTGTGAATCTCGGCACCCTGGCTCTTCAAGACCGCCACGGCAGCTTCGATACTCTGGGTCATCTCCGGGTCCGCCACCATGTCCTGCGTGTAGAAGCGCCGGATCACGCCAATTTTCAGGCCCTTGACGCCTCTGTCGAGATCCGCTGTAAAGTCCGGGACCGTCGCCCTGGCACTGGCCGGATCGGCGGGGTCATGCCCGGCAATGATGTTGAGCAACATGGCGTTGTCGGTCACGGTGCGCGTCATGGGTCCGACATGATCCAGGGCATAGGACAGCGGGAGCACACCGCGTCGACTGACCAGACCATAGGTCGGTTTCATGCCGACAATGCCACACATGGAGGCCGGGTTGCGCACCGAGCCGCCGGTGTCCGTGCCCAGGGCCGCAGGCACAAAGCCAGCGGCCACGGCCACGCCGGAGCCACTGGAGGAGCCGCCGGAAAAGTGGGCGCGATTCCAGGCATTACGGGCCGGCGGCCAGGGCAGATCAAACGACGGCCCGCCAATGGCAAATTCATGCGTGGCCAGTTTGCCGACCAGCACGCCACCGGCGGCTTGCAGGCGTTGGGTGACTGCCGCATCGCTGCGGGCCAGGTTATCGGCCAGAATTTTGGAATGGGCCGTGGTCGGGACGCCAGCCACGTCAATGATGTCCTTCAGCCCATAGGGCACGCCGTGCAACGGGCCGCGCCAGTTGCCCGCCATGATCTCCGTTTCTGCCTGCCGGGCCTGGCGCAGGGCGATATCGGGTGTCTGGCGCAGAAAGGCATTGTAGTGCGCGTCGTAGGTATCAATACGCCCGATGAGGGCTTGCAGATACTCCACAGGCGAAATGGCTTTCTGGCGTATCTGGATGGCGGCTTCGGCGAGTGTGAGATCGGCATAATCGGTCATAGTTACGCCTCCTGGCTGGCGCGGAACGTATGCGCCGGTTCCGCGGTGACGGGCAAATCGCGCGGGATACTCCGGGCAAAGCGTGCGGCCGCAGCTTTCGCCTGGCTGAACTGCTCCAGATGCTGAGCCGTGAGGTTGCTTAAACCGTAGCGCACGGCTTCTTGCTGCAGCTCGTCGGGTGTGTCTGCCATTAGACATGCTCCTTAAAAGGCCGGGCGCCGTAGCACCACGGGGTCAATCTTACGGGGGATGAGTTGCCCGTCCGTCGGCGCACCCAGTAAGCGCCCATTATCTACCATGACTTTGCCGCGCAGCAGCACGGTAGTCGGCCAGCCTTCGACCTCCCAGCCCTCCCACGGGCTGTAGTCGCGCAGGTGCAGGTCGGTCATGGCCAGGGACTTTTTCACGGTGGGGTCGATGATGGTGATATCGGCGTCGCTGCCAATGGCAATGGCGCCCTTGCGCGGATACAGGCCGAGCAGCTTGGCGGCATTGCTCGACGTGGAAGCCACATACTGTTCGAGGGACATGCCGCGACGCACCACAGCTTCGGTGTAGTTCACCCCCATGCGGATCTCAATGCCGATATTCCCGCCGCGCACATCCACCACGTTGCGCCCGGCCAGCTTGTCGAGAAAGGTGGTGAAACTGCTGTCGGTGGCCGTAAACGATAGATCGCCGCGCAGCAGGCCATCCCAGAGATAGCGGTAGTCCTCGTCGCCCTTCAGCGAGGGATAGGTGTGATACTTCATGCCATCGGCCTCGCGGTAACGGTCGGCGGTGAAGGACAGCGCCAGGGTGAGCACCTCGCCATACACTGGCAAGCCGCGGCTGCGTGCCTCGGCCACAGCGTCCAGACCCTCTTTGGCGGTGACGTGTACGAAGTAGGTGCCCGCTCCAGTACGCGCTGCCAGCCGTACGATGTGCTGAAAGGCCAGTTCTTCGACCAGCTTGGAGTGGATGAGATGTACATTCCACCAGTCCCACTGGTTGCGCTGCTGGGCCAGGAGATAATTGTACATAACCAGCTCATCGTCTTCGCCGTGCACCGCCAACACGCCGCCGTGCCGGGCGATTTGCTTCATGAGATCTTCCAGGCGTCCGGTGTCAATGCGGCCAATCGGCGTCAAACTCGTCTGGCGCCCTTCGGGAGGACGGATGTCCGTGGTGAAAATTTTGACGCTCGGGAAGCCGGCGGAGGCGAGTTCGTGGTAGCGCGCAATGGTGTCGGGGGGATTGCGGCTGGTGTAGATGCAGTGCGTTGAATAGTCGGTATAGGCGTTGCCCTGCCAGGGTTGCAGGTAGTCGTGGATGCCCTGCGCCAGATCCCCGGAGGTCGGGACCGGCGCGAAATCGACCACGGTGGTGGTGCCACCCCAGATGGCACCCAGCGAGTGGTCGAGTGGCCCGGCGTTGGGCACACCAGCCACCAGGGTGCGCGCGCCCGGTTGCACGTTGGCCACGGCGTGGGCATGCGTCTCGATGCCGCCGGGTACCACAATCCTGCCACTGGCGTCCAGGATCTGTTTGGCCATGGCCGTCGGCAAAATGCCCGGTAAGGTGACGGCGACAATCTGCTCGCCCATGATCCCGATGTCCCAGTTCCCCACTCCCGACGGCGTGACGACGCGCCCGCCCTGAATGAGCATGTCTAGCATATTGCACCTCCACATCCTATGGACTGACACAGCCAGTGGGCCTCTCTCTGCCCAGCATACCAGCTTTGACCAGGAGACACAATTGCCCTGGGCAACGGCTCTCCCCGCAATGCGAGCCTAGCAATGCAGGTTGGCGAGTCGATTGGTGCTACAGTTAGAATGGATTTTCGGCATGTCCGATTATCGAGCCAGGCGCGGTGCGAGCCAGGAGCGCTGCACACCATATCGCACGGTGCGCGGTCGTGTTTCACCTCTGCGGCAGGAGAGCACTTCATGACCAGTCTACACACAAGTGTCTGTATTGTCGGTGGCGGCCCGGCTGGTATGTTGCTGGGTCTCTTGTTGGCCAAACGCGGCGTCGACGTCATCGTGTTGGAAGGCCACGGCACCTTCGACCGTGAGTTTCGCGGCGAAGTGCTGCAGCCGAGCACGGCGCATTTGCTCGACGAACTCGGGTTGCTCGACTATACCCTGGCGCAGCCCCATGCGCTCCTCACGGAAGCGCGTGTCCGGATCAACGGCAAGACGGCCGGCGGATTTTCTTTCGACACGATTGTCCCCGAATACCCCTATGCCATCTGGATACCTCAGCCCATCTTCCTGCAGGCCCTGCGCGGCAAGGCCACCCTCTTCCCTACGTTTCAGTGCTGGATGGGCGCCAGGGTGAACGCCCTGCTCGAAGAGGACGGCACGGTGGTCGGGGTGCATGGCACGCGTCATGGCAAGGAAGCGTTTGAGATTCGTGCCGATGTCGTGGTCGGGGCGGATGGCCGCTTCTCAGCACTGCGACGCCTGGGCAACTTTGAGGTCGCCTACCATCACCACGATTTTGACGTCATCTGGTTTGTCATGGAGCAACCCTCAGACTGGCCCAACACGATGTATTTCTCGCTGGGAGGCGAGGTGCAGTATCTCATGCTGCCCAAATACCCACACCACATTCAGACGGGCCTGTTCCTTCCTACGGGCAACTGGCGCCACTGGCGTGAAGCCGGCATCGCCACAGTGGCCGAGCGCGTGCGCCGTCTGGACCCTGTCCTCGCCGCTTTCGCTGGGAGTCTCGACAGCTTTCAACCCTTTTTTCCACTGGAAGGCCACATCACTCTGGTCAAAGAGTGGGCCCACAATGGCCTGCTGCTCATTGGCGATGCGGCCCATACCATGAGTCCCGCCGGTGCTATTGGCGTCAATGTCGCCCTGGCCACGGCGGCGATTGCGGCCCAGGAGCTCTATCCTTTGCTCGGCCATGGCCCTATTGCCCAGGAAGACCTGGCTGTGATCCAGCAACTGCGCGAAGGTGACGTGCGGACCTTGCACCGCTTCCAGCTCAATGCCCAGCGTGTGCTTCTGGCGCAAAGCGGTGGGCACCCGGTCATCAGATGGCTCCTGCCGAAGGTTTTACCCTGGCTCTTACATTCGCCTTTCCTGCCCCGGGTGCAACGCCGCCTCTTTTTGGGGGCGCCGCTGCCGCCGCTTGATCCGGCCTTCAGTTTCCGCACCTGATCACAAGCCCAACTCCTCTGCCACCGCGGTCATGGCCTGTAACGTAAAGGCAATATGCGCATCCAACTCGAGCCCCAGGTCAGCCATCCCCAGGTAAATATCGTCCCGGTTGACGCTGCGCGCAAACGCTTTGTCTTTGAGCTTTTTCTTCACGGAGGAGACTTTGACATCGGCCACCCGCTTACTCGGCTGCACCATGGCAACGGCCGTGACAAAGCCCACCAGCTCATCCACCGCCAGGATCGCTTTGTCCATGCGACTCTTGCGCTCGTACCCGAGAAACGGGGCGTGGCACAGGATCGCATAGCGAATATCGTCGGGATAGCCCAGGGCCTGGAGAATCTCTGAGCCTTTGCGCGGATGGTCTTCCATGCTGGGATAGCGTTCATAATCAAAATCGTGCAGCATGCCCACCATAGCCCAGCGCGCTTCATCCTCGCCGTAATGCCGGGCATAGGCCCGCATCACCGCTTCCACCCCGAGGGCATGTTTGCGTAGACTCTCACTCTGGGTATATTCGCACAATAAGGTCCAAGCCGTCTCACGTGCTGGGAGTGTGGTCGTGGACATGGTGCTCTCCTTTCGGCTCACGTGGTCGTTTGACATAGATGCGCTCTGGGACGATCACCACGGCAGCACGGCGTTCGGCACGCACCACCCGGTCATAGGTGTCCCAGTCGTCATGGGTACCACCGGCAGCGACGTAGATGTCGCGTAACAAGCGCTGCATGGTTTCCGGCGCTGTGTTGTCCCAGGTATACAAACGGGCCTTGCCCTCAACGGTGATCCACGTGGGGCCATGATGGATGGTCACAGTGCACGCCGCATTGCGCCGCAGATGGCGCTCTTTCTGGGAACGCCCGACCGTGGTCAGCGCCACGCCATCGGCATAGAGCCCGACGTTGACCAGCGTGCTCTGGATCGTTCCCGAGGGACGCAGGGTGCTCAGCACCGCATAGGGTTGTTGCTGCAGCAAGGCTGCCACATCGGCCAGGGTCGGCATCGTGACCTCCTTACTCCACGTAGGGCATGACCTGCTCAGCGAACAGGCGCATGGATTCCATCACCTGCTTATGGGGAATTTTGCCGCCGGTGTTGAACCAGCAGATGAGCTGATTCGTTCCCAGCGTCTCCTTGAACCACTTGATGCGCTCGATACAATAGGCCGGATCCCCGAAGATGGCTATGTTGTCGAGCACCTGGGCGTAGGTCATCTGCTCGAGGCGCTGTTGCAGTTCCTGCATACGCGGTAAATGGGCAAATTCCTGCATTTGCCGCGACTTGTACATATCGCGCAAGGTCCGAAAATAGTGCATGATACTGGCTTCGGGGTGCTCGCGGGCCCGCGCCATCGTCGGCGCGACGTAGACCGGGGCCATAATCGCCACCTCATCACCACGCAGCGGCGTGCCGTGCTCGTTGAGCAGGATCGTGTAGGTGGTCACCTCCTGCTGGAGTCGTTGCACTGGCACAATAATCGATGACGAAAAGATACGCCAACCGCGTTCGCCCGCCAGTTGGAAGGAATCCGAGCTGTTACAGGCGATACGAATCGGCGGATGCGGCTTTTGCAAAGGTTTGGGCACCATCTGCACATCGCGGTATTGATAGTATTTGCCTTCGTGGGAAAACGCCTCGGTGGTCCAGGCCAATAGCACCACATCGAGGGCTTCGAGGAAGCGCTCACGGCTTTCCTCGAGCGCGATGTTATAGCCGGCAAAATGCAGCGGGATCGCCCCACGGCCTACGCCGTATTCCAGACGGCCATTACTCAGGATGTCGAGCGTGGCGGCATCCTCGGCATTACGCAAGGGATTATGTAAGGGTAGCAAATTGACCGCAATACCCAGACGGATGCGATGGGTGCGCTGGGCCAAGGCGCTGGCGACGAGCAGCGGCGACGGCATAATGGAAAAGGTCGGGAAGAAGTGCAGTTCCGCCAACCAGGCCACATCCAGGCCTAGGGCATCGGCGTGTTGAATCTGCATCATGGTGTCTTCGTAACGTTGCAACGGACTTTGATCAGTCGCACAAGGCAACTGGTAAAACGTGCCAAACTCCATGACGCCGTATCCTCCCCAAAACGCCTATTACGCCACATGGGGAGGATTATAGGCCGTGCCAGGTATGGAGAGCAAGCCAGCACGGCGGGCTGGGGCATAGGCTAGTGCCCCTTCAAGCCTTAATTTTTGGGTAGAGCCGCTTCAGTTGCACACGAGCATCTCCGATACGGCACTGCCAGTCGACCCCGCGTTGTTTGGCATGCGTTTTGTCGGACCACACTGCGATGGCCGTGTGCAGG
>SXND01000143.1 GCA_005777235.1 Pseudomonadota bacterium | reverse complement strand
CCAGCAGTGCGCTCAGCCCGGTAGCCGTGGTCGCCCCAAACGACGCCAGCAAGTAGTCGGAATACAAATCTGCTATCGGTTGTGATTTCATACGGGCGATTCTACACTTTTTTCGTTCCAGTCGCGTAAGGTGAGTTACTCAAAGCCGATAGGTCATGTGGGTGGACAAACACCGACATTGCTTCGGCGTATGATGTGTCCACGAAAAAAGTCGAGCAGCGCAAGAAGCGTTTTGTCGAGGAAGGTTTGCACGCTGCCTTATATCGCAAACCCGTCACTAATGCCCACCGGCGCACAATCACTGGAGACGAAGAAGCACATTTGATTGCCTTGTGTTGCAGTCAAGCTCCTGAGGGACAGGAGCGGTGGACATTACGCATGCTCGCTGACAAAATGGTCGAGTTGGAGGTGATCGCATCCGTGTCGCATGAGACCATCCGACGGACCTGAAAAAAAAGTGCACTGAAACCCTGGCAAAAGAAAGAATGGTGCATTCCACCAGAGCAAGAGGCGGCCTTTGTCTGTCAAATGGAAGACGTCTTAGATATCTATAAAATACCGTATGATCCTCAGTGTCCCCAAGTGTGTGTGGACGAAATGTCGACCCAGCTGATTGGGGAAGTGCGTGCTCCTCTCCCAGCTGAGCCTGGGAAACCACTGCGGTATGACACCGAGTATAAGAGGCATGGGACGGCAAACATGTTTATGGCGTTTGAACCATGAGCAGGTCAACGGCAGACCAAAGTCACTGCGCAACGCACCAAAGTGGATTGGGCGCACTTTATGAAAGAACTGGTTGAGCAACATTCTCCCCACGTGGAGAAGATTCGCCTCGTGATGGACAATCTGAATACCCACACCAAAGCCTCGCTTTATGAAGCATTTGATCCTCCTGAGGCAAAAAGAATCGCAGATAAATTAGAGGTCCATTACACTCCCCAACACGGCAGTTGGTTAAACATGGTAGAGATCGAACTGAGCCATCTGAGTCGTCAATACCTGGGGGGGGCGTATCGCGGCCAAGGCCACACTCATCAAAAAGGTCCAGGCATGGAATGCCCAACGGAACGAGAAGCATGCCAAGGCTCATTGGCAGTTTACGACAGACGACGCACGCGTGAAACTGGCAAGACTTTATCCGATAGTTTCAACGTGACAAAGCACTAGGTTCTGTTGTGAAATTTTGAAATGAAGATAGAATCTTCTTTCCAGGAGGAGATGCTATGGATGCCTGTCAGTATATAAGCCAAGAACAGTGGTCAAAAATGTACCCCTATCTGCACGCCTTCCCGCGTCTCCATACGCGCCACGAAGCGAAGTGTCGGCGCTTTGTCGAGGCGGTGTTCTGGGTCTTGCGAAGTGGGGCACGATGGCGGCTCTTGCCGCCCTCTTCTGGCCATTGGAATGTGGTGTACCAGCGCTTTGCCACCTGGGCGGAGCGCGGCGTCTGGTAGAAAATGTTGTATTATTTTACTCAGGATTCTGACATGACGGCCATCATGATCGATAGCACCATTCTCCGGGCACACGCCTGTGCCGCGGGGGCACTAAAAAAAAGTACGGAGATCAAGAGACACAAGCCTTAGGCCGATCCCGTGGAGGGTTTTCCACGAAGATCCATGGCCTCTGCGACGCCTTGGGGAGGCCGTTGGATTTCCGGTTGAGTGCTGGACAAGCGGCGGATGGTGCCTACGCGCTTCCCTTCTTACCACAGAAAGTATACGGAGCCCTCTTGGCGGACAAAGGATAGGATACGGATGCCATCGTGACGTACGGCATGCAGCAGGGGTCGTCCTGCGTCATTCCGCCCACAAAGAACCGTACGACCATGCGTCTCTCTAAGAAGGCACTCTACAAAGCGCGGCACAAAATTGAGTGTCTGTTTGGTTTTCTCAAACACTATAGGCGTGTGTTCGCCCGCTTTGAGAAAATCGCTTCTCGTTTCCAAGCGTTTCTCCATTTTGCGGCGGCGCTCCAATGGATGAAAGAAATTTCACAACAGAACCTAGGACTCCGTCTCGTCATCGGTGTATTGCAGCGGCGCCTTCCCCACTTTTTTAATCACGCATGGGTACGATTTCCTCGTGCGTCGCTCTGCCACTGCACAGACGTGAATATGGTGTTCCCAGGAGTCACCCATATCGAAAACGTAGCGAAAAGAGCGTCCGACCTCCAGCGCCAGGGTGCCGAGCGGGGTGATAGTCGGGTCGCCGGCCCCCTCGTCGGCCTCCGCCATGTCAGCAGTGTAGCAATACATCTGGGAGCGGTCGTCTGGTTCGACACCCAGATGAAATGCATAGAGATGCGGCTCCCAGCGCTCAAAGGCCTCAAAGATGGCCAGGTGCAAGTCGTGTAGCGTCTGACTACCGAGGATCGCAATGCGCCGCGAGACCCCCTTTTTGGTAGACGGGGGACCGAGTGGGCCATCAGTGAGCGTGATATCCAGCGTATACACCCGCTTGGCGAGCAGCAGCAGGGCAGTCACATGCGGGGCGACGGGCTGCGTGTGGTGGCCCCGTGTCCCTTGGCGAGCGGCGGGCGACTGGTACGGACGTTCGGGAAAAAACGTGTCCAAAATGGCCGTAAAACTGTCTGGCCACTCCGGGTCGTCCCCACCATTTTCATCGTCTTCATTGTCTTCATTGTCGTCTTCTGGGAGATAGGGATTGTCTCGCAGCGTCGTGCGTACCGTCATCGCCGACAGAAAGCCTGGCACTTCTGGCACGTGTGAGGTGATCGTAATATCCACCTCATCCTCACCATCGGTATCGTCAATGCGCCGATCCCAATCCAAAATTGCCCCAAGGGCCACCGTCATATCGGCGAGTTCGCGCCCGGTGGCCACCCGCATGCCCCCCTGCCCGGTGCGCAGCACGAGGGGAAAGGCTGCCGCTTTCGCCACAGGCAACTTGTACTCCTTGGCTTCCGCCATCAAGGGAGGTGGGACATCGCGTTGGTGGGTGTAGGACAGGCAGAGTGTCGAGATGGTGAGGAAATGGGCGAACGCCTCGGCCTCCACGTGCTTCTGCGCTGACCGAGAGTCCTGTGGCACGCTGCTGGGGTCAGACTCCAGAGACGCCTCGTGCTCCATACTGAGTGCGTAGAACTGCTGCACGGCATCCAGAGACGGGTACAGGGCCAGGCCCGTTTCGTGGCCAAAATGGCCGGTGATGATCCCATACAGCGTTTTCTCGACGCCGGCAGTGGTCTGCAACTGGAACTCAAAGAGCCCCTCATCGCCATACGCGTCCCACATCTCTTCACGGTAGAATTTTCTGGCGATCTGGAAAAAGGCGCGGAGTCCTTCAGGACTGAGCGTTTCGCCAGCACGTGTCGCTTGCGCCCGATAATCGCTACTGAGGCCACTCAGTTGGAGTTCCATATGGGTCTGCACTGCGTCGACCGCCACGAGTTCTCCAGTAATGGCGACGGCAATGCCCATTGTCACTGGTGACGAAGCGAGGAGTTCTGCATCCGTGGTCGAGGCGACGCGTAGGATGCTGGGACGCCGGGGCGTGCCCAGCAACGGTTCGCGCATGGCGCGGTTGACGGCGTCGGCGAGGGCACTGGACGGTGTGGCGGTGGTGACCACTTCCCCCAGCAGGATGCCCCCCGCCTCGCCCGCTTGGACGACAAGGATGATTTCTGGTGGTTCTTCGTGCTGGCCGAGCTCCCCCAGAGAGATAGCCAGCCTGCGCCGCCCGACTTCCCAGACTTCTCCTGGACGTAGTGGGAGGGACACCCGTTGTCCTGGTGTACGTGTGTGCTGTGGCATAGGTCTCCCTTCTCTCTCTGTGCTGACGTGCGCTGTTGCCCCCACCTCGTGCTGGTGGTGTGCGGCCGATCATGGCATGTTCTCCACACGGCAGCAAGGGCTCTGCCGACCCTTGACACGCCGAAAGGCGCACGTAACAATCACACGATCAGGCTGACGCGTTCTCCGAACATTGCAGAGTGTACCCTATGCTTGTACAGCCCAAGGCAGGCGTGCCATGAACACGCGTCGTATGCACCAGCCGGCGCGCTACGTGCGACCCCTGCAGCAGGCTGTCCGTACGCTACTCGATTTCATCCTGCCCCCGCGCTGTGCAATCTGTGCGCGCGCAACTTGCGGCCTGCCCGTGCCGTGGGTGTGTCCGCCCTGTTGGGACACCATCGCTTACATCACTGCGCCGACGTGTGCGCAGTGCGGCAAGCCCTTCGCCGCACCACCTGAAGGCATTGCCAGTGCTACGCATCGGTGTGGCGCCTGCATCCTGACACCGCCGGCCTATGACCAGGCGCGGGCAGTCGGGGTGTACACTGGTGCCCTCCGCACCCTCATTCACGCCATGAAATACCAGCGCATCTACGGCCTCGTACCGCCGCTGGGGGCGTTGTTGGCTCAGCAGTTTGCGATGCATTGGCCCGCCGGTGTCTCCGAGGCTCTTGTCCCGGTGCCGTTGCATCGCAGTAAGTTACGGGTGCGTGAGTTTGACCAGGCGCTGGCGCTGGCCCAATACTTGGGGCAAGGTGTTGGTCTGCCCGTGTGGACTGATGTGCTCACCCGTCAGCGTCCGACGCTGTCACAAGTGGGGCTCAGTGCCCGCGAACGGCGCCAGAATATCCGCGGGGCCTTTACTGTGCCGCATCCACAGGTGTGTAGGGGAAAAGCCCTGTTGCTCATTGACGATGTGTACACGACAGGCGCCACGGTGCAAGAATGCGCCCGCATGTTACGCCGAGCCGGGGCGGCGCGGGTGGACGTGTATACGATAGCGCGGGTCCACAAAATCCTGTAAGGGGACGGCCTGCTTGCAACTGGCAGGGGCATCGAAGTTACCGCAGGTGACAGCCGGTATCCCCTGGTGTCGGGGACCAATACACGTCTAGTCTGCGAGACTGTACGACCGCCTGAGGTCTGGCAGCTGCAATCGCTCCTGGCCGTAAACACACAGGCGGTACGGCTCTTGGAGACTTGCAGCTGGCGGAGTCATCACAAAACCCGCTGCGTGCTACGGCGCCGTGCCACACCAGAGCGTTTGGCATCACCGAGCGCCGCTTCCAAATCCTGGAACAGCTCCGCGTCGGCACGTGTGCTACTCCAGGACGCAGGCGGGTCAGGGCGCACGGCGTCATCCTCCTCCGCGGAGAGCGAGGTCTGTTGTACCCCGAGCATACCCTCAAGGCGATGTTTGAGGATGAGCGCGTCAAGAATCGTTTTCACCGCTGTACGTTCGCGCTCATGCATGCGTGACAAAAGCTCGAATTGTCGCAAAAGTTCAGGGTCTGTAATATCCGCCCGCACCATGGCCTGACTGTCATCAAACAGCAAGTAATCCGCCGAGACGTGGAACATCTGCGCGAGTTTTCTTATGACATCAATCGACGGGAGCGAAATCCCCCGTTCATAACGGCTCATGTGGGAAAAGTGTACACCCACAATGCTCGCCAACTCCTTTTGCGTCAGGTTGCGATCTTGGCGTAGCTGCAAGATTTTTGCGGCGAATGACATGTCTGGCCATCCTTTGCGAAAGCGCCCGCCCCTCCTGGAAACTTCCGAGAGAGTCAGGCGTCAGACCCGTCAGACAAGAAAGGAAGAGTTAGCGACTATACTTACGCTCGCCTTTGCTGACCCGGAGCCGGGCACGTTGCAATTTATGGCGCAGCATGGCCTTGAGACGTGCGGTTTTGTTTGACTTCTTAGTTGGTTTTTTCATACGATATGGTCTCCTCGACAGCGGGAGGCTGTCCCAGTCTAGGCTTCCGCCAGACGGCGCAACATCCGTTTACGCTTCTTGATGTCCATACGGACCTGGTGCACCTGCGTGGCATCGTGCGTCATCAGGGCGGCATCGCGCTGCCCTTTGAGGGTACGAATGGCCTGTTTCAGTGAACCTTTATCGCCTGCGAACTTTGCCCGTGTGGCGCGGGCTGCTGCGGTAAGATCAATGCTATACACCTCCGCCAACGCCGCCACAAGCTGCGCTTTATCCATGGCCGAAACGCCAACGATGCTCGGGTATTTCAAGCCTTCTTCACGCAGCTTTACGACCGTCATCTTCTGTAGATCAGCTAACTCCATACCTCTCCTCTCCAGCGGACGTAGAATACTGTCAGTGACATACCATCCATAGCATTCGGCGAGTCTACCATATTGGCCATCGCGGCACAAATCCGCCGGCCAATATCCACAGCAGACCGCACGAGACCCATCGCAACCTGCGCCTCACTGTGGCGCCACGATGGGCGCCAAGACCTTTTCTTCCAGCCAGGTGGACAGATCCAGCAGACTGCGTCCCTGGATCTCATGGCCCATGTCGTATTCCCGATACGTCACGGGCAGGTTAGCAGGGCGTAATGCCTCCACGGACTGGCGGGCACGGTCGACCCCGATCATCGCATCACGGGTGCCATGCTGCACCATACAGGGTAAGTGCTGTGCGGCCACGAGGTTGGGGGCTGTGGCGAGCACTTCCTGGGGCAACCAGGTACTCAGCGCTGCCAGAGCGGCAAAACGCTCCGGCTGATGCAGCCCGAGGATATAGGCCATCACACCTCCCTGGCTAAAACCTAAGACCACCAGCTTGTGCAGATCGCAGGGATAGCGTGCCAGCGCCTCGTCGAGAAAACCTTGCAGCGCAGTATGCGCTGCGCCGATGGCGGCCATGTCAGGCGCGCCGCCCCCTGTGCTGGGGAACCACGCATAGCCGACGGGGCCTGAGGGTCCGCGGGGGATCTGTAGCGGCGCCTGCGGGCACAACACGAGGAAGCGCCCACCGCAGAGATAAGGCGCTAAGCCGAGCAGATCCATGGCATTGGCCCCCCGACCATGCAGGGCAAGAATGGTGGGATGTGGGCCAGGCCCGTGCGGCTCAAAGATGGCGTGAACGAGATGCATTACCAGGCTCCCTGGTCTCGACGGTGCTATGGTGGCTCTTGCCTGCGTACACGAGAGGGAGGGGCATGCCTGGTGTGCGGGACTGAGGCCGGGCACAGCCTACCCAACCAGACGCGCCAGCCCAAGGCCTCATCGCGACGGGACGCGGGCCACACGGCGGCATGGCCCCATCACCCCACAACTGAGCGCCTATCCCCGACAATGCAGACGGGCCGAGCAAGAGCCTCCTGGGAGAGGCTCTTAGCGCCCGACAACTTGTAAACGGATCATGGCTCGCATGAGCGCCGCTTGGGCGCGCTCGAAATCAATATCCTGCCCCTGCCGCTCACGCAAGCGCTGCTCGGCGCGATTACGAGCCGACTCGGCCCGGGTGCGGTCAATGTCGGCAGCCGTCTCGGCCACATCGGCAAGGACCGTCACCTGATCGTCACGGACTTCCATATACCCTCCGAAGAGGGCCAGATACTGCCGTTGCTCGCCCCGGCGATACATCAATTCCCCCTGCCCGAGTTGCGTCAGCAGGGATGTATGACCTGGCAAAATGCCCAAATACCCGAGATCACCAGGGATATTCACTTCATCCGCCTGTTCCTGGGCCAGGATACGAGACGGCGTGACAATGGCCACCGTCAGCGGCACGATTAGCTCTCCCCTCGTTTCATGGCTTCGGCTTTCTGCACCGCTTCGTCGAGATTCCCAACCATGTAGAAGGCCTGCTCAGGAATGTGATCCATATTGCCAGCAATCAGTTCTTTGAACCCGGCAATGGTCTCACGCACTGGCACGTATTTTCCCGGCGTACCGGTAAATTGCTCGGCAACGTGGAAGGGCTGGGACAGTAAGCGCTGAATTTTACGTGCCCGCGCCACCGCAGTGCGGTCTTCTTCCGAGAGTTCGTCCATACCCAGAATAGCACTAATGTCTTGCAGCTCTTTGTAGCGCTGCAAGATACGCTGCACGCCGCGTGCCGTGTTGTAGTGTTCTTCGCCCAGGATGCGTGGATCGAGAATACGCGAGGTGGAATCCAGCGGATCGACTGCTGGGTAAATGCCCAACTCCGCGATCTGCCGCGACAACACGGTCGTAGCGTCCAAGTGGGAAAACGCCGTCGCTGGTGCCGGGTCGGTGAGGTCGTCAGCCGGTACGTAAATCGCCTGCACTGAGGTGATGGACCCACGCCGTGTCGAGGTAATGCGCTCTTGCAACACCCCCATCTCGGTGGCGAGGGTCGGCTGGTAGCCGACGGCAGAGGGCATGCGTCCGAGCAAGGCCGACACTTCAGCTCCGGCCTGCGAAAAGCGGAAAATATTATCGATAAAGAGCAGCACATCCTG
>SXND01000142.1 GCA_005777235.1 Pseudomonadota bacterium | reverse complement strand
CTTCCAGCAGTGCGCTCAGCCCGGTAGCCGTGGTCGCCCCAAACGACGCCAGCAAGTAGTCGGAATACAAATCTGCTATCGGTTGTGATTTCATACGGGCGATTCTACACTTTTTTCGTTCCAGTCGCGTAAGGTGAGATCACATCATGAAATCGGTACAAAGCATACACAAAAAATTGAACGAAAAAACCTGAGTGGATGACAACAATTTTGGAACACCACCCGCTCTGGGACATACCGATGGTAGGACGCCAGTCCAGATGTGCTACCCTTGTCCACGCTGCGGTGATGGTGGGCGCGGGAATGCTGTACACAGGCAACAGACGTGTTGGGTGTGACAAGGGCAATGGAGGTGTAGCATGGCGGTAACAGCTCTGGAGATCAAGTCCCGTAGCCCCTTTGCGCACGGGCAAATCTTTGGCGACATTGGCCCCTACCAGCAGTTTGAGGGCACGGTGCACTTCGCGGTCGACCCGCACCATCCCGGCAACGCTGGCATCACAGACCTGCAACGTGCCCCACGCGATGCGTACGGCCTGGTGCATTACTCAGAAGACGTCCGCCTCCTGCAGCCTGCGGTGCCCCAACGCGGCAATCAGCGCCTGCTCCTCGACGTCGTCAATCGCGGCAACCCCACCGTCCTGACGAATTTTAACAGCGCCGTCGGCCGCCTGGACCCCGGCAATGGCTTTCTCATGCGCCAGGGTTATACCGTGATCTGGTGCGGCTGGCAGGATGATGTGCCGGCAACGCCTGGGCTCCTCCGCATCCATGTCCCGGAGGCCCTCGACTCGGCCGGGAAGCCCATCTCCGGGAAGATCGCCGTAATGTTTCAGCCCGCAACCTCCCTCCAGGTGCACCCCCTCGCCGACCGCCGGCATCGGCCGCACCCGGCCACGGACTTGCACGACCACGACGCGGTGCTGACGGTGCAGGACCATGATGACGCCCCGCCGGTCACGATCCCACGTCCGCAGTGGGCGTTTGCACGCCTCGAAGGCGCGCGTGTCGTGCCCGATGCGGCCTCGGTGTATCTGGCCTCGGGGTTTCAGCCCGGCAAGGTCTACCAGGTGGTCTACAGCACCACCGGTGCAGCGGTACTCGATCTGGGGCTGTTAGCCCTTCGCGACGTCGTGGCCTTTTTGCGCTACGGCACCACCGAGGAGGGCAACCCGTGTGCCGGGCAGCTCCGGTACGCCTACGGCTTCGGGCGCTCGCAGAGCGGCAGGTGCCTGCGCCACTTCCTGTATCTGGGCCTGAACCAGGACGAGCGCCAGCGCCTGGTCTTTGACGGCCTCCTCCCCCTGGTCGCCGGTGGCTGGCGTGGCGAGTTCAACCAGCGCTTTGGCCAGCCATCGAACTACAATAAATACAGCGTCAAAAATCTCTTCCCCTTCCACGACACGATGCAGACGGACCCGGACACCGGCCGCACGGATGGGTTGCTGGCACGGCTGGCGGTGCACGGCACGGTGCCGAAGATATGCTTCATCAACACCGCGTCCGAGTACTGGGGGGGCCATGCCGCGCTGACGCATACGGACCTGGAGGGCAGGCACGACCTGGCCCCCGCGGAGACGGTGCGCCTCTACCATTTTGCCGGCACGCAACACGGCCCTGGCACGCTGCAGTTCACCGCGACGGGGACCCGAGATGACGGACTGGGCCAGCACACGCCCAACGCGGTCGATTACCGACCCCTGTTGCGGGCGGCCCTGGTCAATCTGGATCGCTGGGTCACTACCGGAACGCCCCCACCGCCCAGCCAGCATCCGCGCCTCGACGATGGCACGGCCGTGCCGCCGGCGCACACCGCCGCCACCTTCCAGGCGATCCCCGGGATGCACTTCCCGATGCACCTGCGGTCCATCGCCCGGCTCGACTTTGGGCTGGAGACTGCAGAGGAGATTCTCACGCTCCTGCCACCCAGAGTCGGCAAGCCCTATGCCACGCTGGTGAGCGCTGTGGATGCGGATGGCAACGAACTGGCCGGCATCCGCTTGCCCGATATCAGTGTGCCCCTGGCTACGTACACAGGCTGGAACGTACGCCACCCGGAGGTCGGCGGGCCGGGGCAGATCCTGGCCCTGCTCGGCTCGACCGTCCCCTTCCCGGCCACGCGAGCCGAGCGCCAGGCCACAGGCGACCCACGCCTCTCTATCGCGGAGCGCTATGCTTCCCAGACGGACTACCTGCATCAGGTGCAACACGCTGCTGAAATGCTGGTGCAACAGGGCTACCTGCTCGCCGAGGATCTGCCGACAGTGGCAGACCAGGCGGCGCAGCGCTACGAGCTGTTCTGGCGATGGGCGAGGAAGTAGAGGGAAAGCCTACGTGCCCTGGCGCTCAAACCCCAGGAGCTCCATGCCTAACCCCAGCCCTTTTGCCTGGGCCAGCACTTTGAAGTCGCCATACTCCTCCGGGTCCACCAGGGCCATCATGGCCATACGGCTCAGTGCCGTCCGGGCGGCGGAGAGACCTTGCGTCTGGAGCGCCTCGAGGCACGAGGCAAAGCCAAGGTTGGTCAGGAACTGGCGCTGCAGGGCGTAGCCCACGGTGGCGAGGCCGTGCTGCTCACCCAGCCGCATGAGGGACGTGAAGTCCACCTGGCAGGTGATGTCTTGCTGACCGAGGTGTTGGTAGGGGTCATGGCTGGCCACGTGGCGATGGTAGCACACCAACGTACCCTGGTGATGCTGGGGCGCGTAGAGGTCAGGGGCCAGTTGCCCGTAATCGATCGTCAGAATAAACCCGCGCTCCAGGGCGCTGGCCAGCTGGCCCGTCCAGTCTTCCAGCGCCAGATTCACCTCACCACGATACCCCTCAGGCAGGGCCGGGGCGCCGTGCCGCGGGCGCCCCGCCGCCGCAGTCGCGGGGAACACGCCTACGCTGCTGAGCCTCTCCGCCAGGCGCGGTGAGGCGGGTTCGTCGAGGACTTCGGTGAGCTGCCCCCCCGCCAAGGTGACGAAGATTTCCTTGACGCGTCCCCCCTGGATCGCGAAGCGGTGCACAGGAAAGTTATCGATCAACTCGTTACACAGGATACAGCCCACAACATTGCGGAACGCCTGCAGTCCTGCCGTTTGCACGCGTTGGATTCCCACGCTTGCGTCGCGCCGGCTTGGGGACATCCCATCGCCTGGCCCGCTGCGCAAGGCAAAGGAGTGGTCAGGTGCCTGGAACCAGCGCGGCGCGTAATCTACAGCCACGTAGGAAAGCACCTGAGCCAACTGCGGGGCCATCCGCCAGCAGGCCTGCACGATGGCTTGCGCCAAGGCGCCATCGCCGGAACCCACCTCAAGCACAGGGAAAACGGCAGGGTCTCCGAGGAGATGCCACATTTGCTCCAACTGGCGTGCGATCAGAGCACCGAAAACCGGGTGACTCGTGGGAGAGGTTCCGAAGTGGGTGCTGAGCCTGTCGCTCCTGGCAGCATAAAAACCTCCACCTGGCGAGTACAGGCAGGTCTGCATGAACTGGGAAAAGGTAATGCGCCCATGCTTGTAAATGAGATCTCGAATCTCTTGCTCAACCGCTGTCCGCACTCTCATCCCCCAGAATGGCCACGAGGCCATAGCCCGTTACGCAATCGTGTCGATGATAGTCTGCGGCAGATTTTACCACAGGCGCCGTAAAGCTCCGCCGTGCAGGGCGGAGAGATACGGCACTGAGCGCGAAGCGCTCACAGGTTTTGCCGTTGGTGTTCCACAAACTGCCGAATGATGGATACCGGGCCTCCACCACAGGAGGCCGCACAATAGCTCGAAGACCACAGCACGCCTTGGTAGTACCGCTGGGCCATCGCGGGAGGCACCAGCCTGAGACGCCGTGAGGAGACGCCTTTGAGACTATTGACCAGTGTGGCAATCGCCACCTTCGGGGGATATGCCACGAGCAGATGGACGTGGTCGTCTGCGCCGTTGGACGCAAGCAGGCGTGCCTCGAAGTCCTCACAGATACGGCTAAAAAGTTCCCGCAATGTTTCATGGGCGGCTGCACGCAACGCCTGCCTGCGGTATTTGGTCACAAAGACCCAATGGCCATGCATGGCAAAACCCCAAGGCCTGCCTGTGCGCAAAACGTTGATAGTTTCCATCGACCAATGGTCTAAGGTCGACAGGCCTCTACGCCAGGGCTCTCCCTATCGACGGAAGACCACCCGGGGCGTTGGGGCACAGTGCGTCCGCTGTTCCGCTGTGCTGGGGCCTGTCGCTGTGTCTGGCACACGCTGCTCTCGATCCACGCCTACTGCTCTCTTGCTGGTGTCCTCCGCCTCTCCTCTGCTGCAGCCTGCCCGCTGATGACCTGGGGGAAGCCGCGCGAGGCAGACGGCTGGCGGCAAGAGGGGCACGCGCAGGGCCTGCAACACTGCCTGAAGGATTGGGCACACGCCGCTCCCCATCTCTGCGCGGGTCGCACGGCCCCGCCACGCGCTCGGACGCAGTGTGGTGGCCGATAGCTTCCGCTCTCCGCAGGGCGTCAAGCTGGATGGACGCGCGGGGTCTCTGCCCATGATGGGGGGGGGGCGAGTGCTGGGACCGTCGTCCTCTCGACGGCACCATCAAGCACGTGACCGTCTCCAGGCAGGGCCAGCAGTGGTGTGTGGCCTTCCAGGGGGAGATGACGGTGGTAACCCCAGGGCATCCCGCGAGCGCTGAGGGAGGCATGGACCTGGGCATCGCGACCTTGGCGGCTTTTGCTGAGGGGGCACGGCATCCCCCGATCAACGCCTCCCGGCGTGTCGCACAGAAAAAAGCCCGCAGGCAACGACGGCGGGCTGGGAGGGGGAAGTACGCCTGCCACTGGCCGCCGCAGCCAGGTCGCATGGCGCAGCGCGCTAGCCGTATCGCCCCTTGCCGACACGATATCCTGCACAAGCTCAGGACCGAGACCAGCAACAACCCCGCGGTGATCGTCAGGGAGGATGTGCAGGGCAAGCATAGGTTGAGGTCGGCCACGGGCACAGTCGACACCCCTGGCACGCAGGTAGCTCATAAGGCTTTATTAAACAAGGAGATTATCTACCAATGATGGGGCATGTTGCGCGGCATGTGGGCAGACAAATAAGCCTGGCGCGGTGGTGCGGTGCGTGCTGTCAATCCGCGCGACACGTCCCACACGTGTCCCGTGTGTGGGCATGTCTCCACAGAGCATCGTGTCCAACAAGCCTTGTTCTCCTGCATAGCGTGTGGCGACACGTACCATGCCGATGTTGTCGCAGCACGCCATACCCTCGCCCTGGGGCACAGGGCGAGGGTAAACGCTTGCTCGGCACCGCAGGTGCCGACAGGAATCACCGTCCTTTAGGGCAGTGAGGATGTCAAATCTGGATTATCAAGATCCAAATGACGGGCGGGAGTGGGACTGGCAGTATGTCTTCCCCTCAGACCGGCTCTCCACGGATCCGCGCTCCGGGACGCGTCAGCGCCACCGTCTAGATGAAACCGGCTTACAAAAGGCGGTCCGCCGGGCTGCCCAAGTGGCCGGCATCCCCAAACCGGTGAGCTGTCATACCTTGCGGCACAGTTTTGCCGCCCATTTATTGGAAGCGGGCTACGACATTCGCATCGTGCAGGCACTCCTCGGGCATCAGGATGTGCACAGCACGATGATCTACACCCACGTCATCCACCGTCGTGGCGACGTGGTGGTCCGCAGTCCGCTGGAGTGATCCGGTGTGGAGGAGCGAGTGCATGCAGCGCGGCTGGAGCCGTCACGCGCTGAGACGCTACGGCACCGGTCTCACAGCGACTGCCACGGTGACCGTCTAGCGCCCGCCACCAAGGAGCACGCCTTGCATCGGGCTGCCCGCAGCGAGTACGGGACGACCCGGCGGAAACGAGGGCGTGGCATAGCGGCGCCGCGCCGCCAGACGGGCGTTGTGCGGGGGCTCAGAGACGTACTGGTACGCCTCAAGCGTCGCCGGGCTGCGCTCCTGGGACAGCACATCGCGTACCTGCTCCCAGGGCATGGTGCTCTCAGGAAAGGGCAGGACGCGTGAGGTGAACTCGACGGTACTCCAGGCCGTGACCGCGAAGTTGGCATGGGGTTCATGGATGGCCAGGAAATGAGTGTCACCCCATGAAGCGTCGCGCTCTGAGGCACGACAAACAGTCCTCAGGCATAGAGGAGATAGCGAACAAAGCACATCCGATGGGAGAGGGAAAGATAGCCAAAGACGAGCACCTGAATGGAGAGGGCGATGACGGGCAGCAGATGATGGGTGATCAAGGCTGGCATGTGGTGTCTCCTCACAGATGGCAGAGGGGATCTCTTGCCATCAGACGCCTGGACGTGACCGCCTGGGGCCCAGCGCGGTGGCGGGCGCACCGGGCGCTCGGCTGACGGTTGGGCAGCGTGTTGCCCCAGGGAGGCGTGGCGCTGTGGAGCGCTCTGCAACCGCAGGCGCTCGCCTAGGCGTTAGAGCCCCCGGGTAGGGGCGACCCGGCCGGGCGCCCCTACGACACGACTGGGCCTTGAGATGGCTTACTGGGATAGGCTCTTAGCCACGCGCCAGACGGGTCCGTAAGCCCGCCAGACCCTGCTGCCGGACAAGCCGTAGGGCTTTGCGATAGGCCTCAGGGCGTGTTGCATGCACAGTGACGAGGGCACGCAGCTTCCACCAGCGCAACTGCCGCCGGATCCATGGTGACGTCACCGGTGCCCCCTGCCCCGCAGGTACGCTGGTGAAGACCTCCTGCCACGCCTCCGCCGCTTTGTCCAACCCCCAGGAACGGCGGCAGGCGTCCTGCGCCGCGGTGGCCAGTTGCTGGCGCCGCGCCGGATCCTGCGCTAAGCGCTGCACCGCCGTGGACCACGCCTCGACGGTATTGGGCACCAGGAGGCCGGTGCGCTCATGCTCCACCACATCACTATACGGCGGCACCGCGGAGCAGATCGCCGGCAAACCCGCCACGGCGTAGTCCAGAAATTTGATCGCACTTTTACAGGCACTAAAGGGGCCATCGTCCAGCGGAATGAGGCCAATGGCGTTGTCCAATGACGCCAATAAAGCATGGAATTGCTCGTATGACATCAGGTCCAGGAGCACGATGGGCAAGCCCGTGTCCGTCAAAAACTTGCCGGGCGGGCCGATGCCCACGATGCGAAGGTTCAGGCCCGGATCATTGACCAGCTGGCGCAAGGCCGCCACGATGAAATCCACCCGTATCGTGTCCGACGAGGCCACCACCAGGGTAACCAGGCGCTCGTCCGTAGCGTAATGTGTCGCCGTGGTCGGGAGACTGGTTACACAATTCGGCACGCGGTAGACGTGTGGATTGTACGTCAGCAGACGCTCACGCAGGCGGAACGTCGGGACCGTAATGGCGTCCACCATGCGTAAAGCTTGCTCTAAGTAGGGTTTGACACGTAACGCATGGGCATGCACGGAGAGAAAGGCCGGCACCTCGGTCAACAAATCGTCAATGTCAAACAGGATACGCTTCCCCAGATGACGGCATTGCAGGATGAAGGTGATCAGATGGAGATCGGCTTCACGCTGCAACAGCACCGTGTCGGCCCAAGCCAGATCCTCAGGATCGACCGCCGCTACATGCCGGATGCGAAACGTCCCCCCGTACATTTGTTGCCATTTGCTCAAGGGTTGCCGAATGCGAATGTTGCCCAGGGACCAATCGACGATGGGCAAGAGGCACAGCACATGCGGCGGCCGATCCGGGAGAAAACAGTCATTGCGCTGCGCCGCGGCCGTATGCGAGGTTTTACGCGCCATGAGCACGTGTTGAAAAATGTCCTGATCGTCATCGCGGGCCAGGCCGGCCACCTGCTGCAGCAGGACAGGATTGACCGCAATGCCCACCTGGTCAACCGGCAGGCGGACCCCGTCGAGATGGGTGACGCTCAGCCCCGCCACCGTGCACATCTCCAACAGCGAGGCCCGCGTAAAAAACCGCAGGTGCGTGTGATCGAGCAGCCCGAGCCGACTATATTCCCAGCGCCCTTCGAGCAGCATGAGCCGTACCGCGAGATGCGCCACGTTCGGCAGCGACGCCACGATGCGGCCTTCCGGCGCCAGGAGTGCGATAGACTGCCGCAAGACCCGGGTGGGGTCGACTAGATGTTCGAGCACATCCCCGAAGACGATGACATCAAACGGCTCTTTCCTAGCCATCGGCGAGCGCAGGAAGTCTTCAATGGTCCCCAGATACACCTGATTGAGGCGTTCCTGCGCCACCGCTGCGGCCCGCGGGGAGGCTTCCACGCCCCAGACCTCGTGGCCATATTGCCGTAACACCGCCCCAAAATAGCCTGAGGCGCACCCGACTTCGAGAATGCGCGACGGGCGTCCCTGGCAGGCCTCGTCGATGAAATCAAAGGCCTTGGTATGCGCATTATTTTTGACCGCCAAATTGATCACGCCGTCATAGCCTGGCTCGTCTGTATCCTCGTAGATCTCTGTGCTCATCAAGAATCCTCCGTAAAACTCCGTCCTTCAGGGCGGAGAGGAAAGGAGGTTGGCCAGTCCTCTGGCCAACTCCCCATTGGCGCGAAGCGGCAAGAGTCTTGCCTTATACCTCAAAACGCGTTATACTCTCTGCCATGGAAACGAAACTTCTCACCAGTGTGCGCCTGAGCGCAGAAGCCAAGCGCCTCTTCGCTTTACTGGCCAATACGCTCAGTATCAGCCAATCCGCTGCGCTGGAGATGGCTATCCGCGCCATGGCGAAACGTGAGGGCGTGCAGTGATCCAGCGCCAAGGCTACCACTACCGGCTGAAGACCACGCCAGCGTTGCGCCGTTCCTTGGCGCAGTATGCTGGGGCGTGCCGCTTTGTCTGGAATAAGGTGCTGGCCTTGAACGCAGGGCGGTATCTGGCAGGTATCCCCAGGCTGAACTACTGCGAAGCCGCGTGGTGGTTGACCCAGTGGCGCCACAGCGAGGACTATGGGTGGCTGGCTGCCGTGTCGATCCATGCCTTGCAGCACTGCCTGCGTGACTTGGAAAGGGCGTACACCAATTGCTTTGCTGGGCGTACCGCACCCCCGCGCTTTCGGAAGAAGTTCCTGGCGGATAGCTTTCGCTTCCCTACGGACTTCCACGTTGATGGGCATAGGCTCAAGCTGCCCAAAATCGGCTGGATGCGGTTTTGGAAAAGCCGCGAGATCGAAGGCGCCATCAAGAATGTGACCATCCGTAGAGATGGGAACCACTGGACCGTCGCGTTTCAGACGGAACGCGCGGTGGACACCCCCGTCCATCCGAGCACCAGCGCCATCGGCATTGACCTGGGGATTGCGACCTTTGCCGCACTGTCCGATGGCACGCTGTATCCCCCATTGAACGCCTATAGACGCCTTCAGGCGACGCTGGCGAAAGCCCAGCAACGGGCCGCGACAAAGGTGAAATTCTCGAAGAACTGGCAGAAGTGCCAGACGGTGACTCGCCGTATCCAGGCCACCATTGCCCGATGCCGGAAGGACTTTCTGCACAAGCTCAGCACCACCATCAGCACAAACCACGCGGTGCTTGTTGTTGAAGACTTGCAGATAGGGAATATGTCTAGGTCGGCACAGGGCAAAGGGGAAGAGCCAGGGCGCAACGTGGCCCAGAAGGCTGGGCTGAACAAGGCCATCCTTGACCAGGGCTGGGGCATGTTCCGGCAGATGCTGGCATACAAGCAAGCCTGGCGTGGTGGCGCGGTGCTTGCGGTCAACCCGCGCTATACGTCCCAAACCTGTCCCCAGTGTGGCTGTGTGTCGAAACTGCATCGCCCGCAACAAGCTCTGTTCTCCTGTATCGACTGTGGCTACACATCCCACGCCGATGTCAACGCGGCCCAGAATATCCTCGCTCTCGGGCAGAGAGAGAGGTTAAACGCCTTCGCGCTACGCACGTCGCGCTAGGAATCCTCGGCCTTCAGGCCGGGGAGGATGTCAAGGCACCACCTTTCTCTCCCGGCCCGCTGCTTGATGTGCTGCTCACGCCAAAAGCTGCCTATTATACCAAGTTCGCTGCACCGTGTGGAGAGGGTGCGGAGGTCAGAGTCCAGCCTGGGCCGGGCGGCAGGGGAGGCGGTTCTGGAAGCCTTGCAACACGCGGTGGATGGTCTCGCCGCAGCGCTGCAAGCCTGCGGGATCCGTCTGGTCATCCTCCGAGCCGTCCTGTGAGAAGAGGAATGCCGGTGACGCGGCACCCCTCGTGCAGTCCCTCGACGTGCCGCGTTCCCTGATTTGACTCCTCACCAGCAGCTTTACTCAGCTTCTGCGCCGCACCAGGAACGTCCACACCGCCTTACGGCGTCCGCACCGCTACGCTGGTGGCGCCACGGGTGATCCCCCCGGCGTCTTGGAAGCGCACGAAAATGCGATTGGTGGCCGGAGCAAAGGAGATCGCCCCACTGCCCGTGATAAAAATGCCAAAGGTCGGCGTGGCATTGGCGTCGATGGGGGTGGTCACACTACTGGCGGGCGGCGCCAGGCAAGCGCCCGTGGTGGGGTTGGTCTGACACAGCGCCACGCTGAGCGGCAGGCTGGCACTCCCCGTACCGCGCTGGCTCGCAGCGTGCCGCTGGCGCCGACATTCACCGAGGCCACAGCGAAGACGCCAGTGCCTGTGGTGCTGGGCAGCGCCACAATGCCATTGTTGGTCGCGACAGCTGCGAGGGCGACAATGTCCGGGATAGGGGTCGTGGCGGCGGACAGCAGGAGGGTATTGAGCCCGGGGATACTCGCGGCTGGCGTGCTGTTGGTGCAGGTAAAGCTGAGGGCGACTTCGGTCGGTGCCAAGGCACTGCTCGGGGTCAAGGCCAACACAAAACTCTGCGCTGCCCCCGTAGGAATGTCGATCGGCGTGTCCGGGGAGCCGATGACCTGGTTCGTGGTGGGATTGGTGGTTTGGAAAGTGAACGCCGCCGGCAGGTTGGCCGGTGGGGCGACGCGACAGCCGCTCGCGGTGCCCTGGCTGGTGTTGATCATTGTGGCAAAGGCCGTAGCGGCGGTACCGACCCGGACGGAACGGCTGCTCGGCAAAATAGCCGCGACGAGGGTGCTAGGGGGAAGGCCCCGCTCAGGGGGGAGTCCAGGCGGTGGGCCGCCGTTGAACAGATCTGTCACTTCCGCCGCGGTGAGCACGCCATCATACAGGCGCACCCGATCTAAAAAACCACCGGAATGTTCTCCCGGGACGGCGTTATCGTCCCGTAGAAAGTGAATGATGTTATTGACGCCGGTAAAGGTGGCGAGCGCCCCCGCATCGGTAAAGGCTATGCGCTGTACACCATTAACGTAGCCCACAAAGGCATCGCTGGTATCATCACGGGTCACCACCAAGTGGGCGTTTGTCCAGCAGTGAATGTCCCACTTGGTCCCGTGGCGACGTTGTAGAAGTTTAACGCAGTATTAAGGTTGTAGAGGCCCGTATCGGCTGCCAGGGCCTTGAAATCGATCAGCTTCCGGTAACCACTCGTCACGTCAATGCGCAACAGCATCTCAATCGCGTAGGTGGACGGGTTGATGGCATTGCTCACATTCAGTCCCTGACCCGCACCGAAGGTATAGCCTGTGGGGCCAAGCGTACCGCCATTCGACACTATGGCCGGACCACCCAGGGTGTCCGCAAAAGTGCCATTGAGTTCATAAATGTGGGTCACGCTGGCGGCATGGCTAGAGGGACTCATACACACCATGGCCAGAGTGGCCAGGAAACCTGCGATTAACCTGCGTGTCATTGCCTTGTTCCTTCCGTGGGGCTTGCCCAGCATGTGGCACTGTACGTCTCAACTCCCATCGCCCGGTGTCCATGCCGTGGGCGTGATCATCGCGATGTTTCCTTCTTGAGGTCAGATCAATGGGTTGCATTGTACATACTGGAGGCATTGGCTCCAACGTGCTCTACCTTATTGACTGTTCTGTCGTTCTGAGAGGCTGTCCAGAAACGAAAAACTCAGACATCACACGCTGAACAATTTCTCAAAACCTCGAAGCAGCGCATGAGCAAGCGCATCCGTGCTGCGCCTTCCCTCACATATGCCATAAGGCCTCCTCTTCTCCAAGTTGTCTTTCCAGATAGCCTCTGGCACGCACCGCGTGTGCAGCCGCCGCACTACATACTCTGACACCGCTGGTCTCCTGCCGCACACCGCCCGCCTGACTTATGGCTCCGGTGCCGTAGCACCGTTCAACAATGCATCGGTCGCCGTGCTCAGCCCTGCGAGCAACGCCTGCAGGTTGTGCTGCGCCATCTGCGTCGTGCGCGCCAGGGTGGCTGCCACATCCTCGGGGACAGGAGCCGCAGCCGGGGGTGCAGAGGGTGCGCGGGCCGGTAGCGCGGCAACGGACGGGGTGCCCGCAACGCCGCCTGGGCCTGAGGCCTGGAACCCAGCCAGGGCCTGCGTCCACAGGAGATCCTCCACGAGCGCAGCCGTCTGGTCCTGGGACTGGTGGCGCTCAGCATCCAGTGGCCTCACGGCCCAGTCGGCGCCTGACGGGTCGTCAGCCGGTCGCCGGTCAGGGGCGTACGGCGGCGGATCAGGGCGCTGGCGGGCATCCACTGCCGGCGCGGCGCGGTCCGACCCTGGCGCGGCGGTTCTGGCAACCGTATCCGCCGCCGGCTTTGGTCCCAACAGCATGATGCGCTCGATCCCGCCCGCCGGCTTCCCTGGCCCTGCGGCAGGCCCACGGGAGAGGATGACGTGATTTTCTCCCCGCAGGAGCTGTTGCAGCACCGCGCGGAGGGGCAGGTCGTTCAGCATGAAATGATCCAGCACCGGGCGGGCTGGGCCAAAGTCCACGACCGCGAAGCCGACCTGGGTGCCGATCTCTTGCAGCACCTGCAGCAGGCTGACACCGCGCCCGGTCACGGACAGCGTGGGCGGGGTAGAGCGCACCTGTACCCCATGCGCGGCTTCTATAGTGGCGGCGGCAACGCCGTCTGGCACGCCGAGGCATAAGGCGGCAACGCCGAGCAACGTCGGGCCGAGCCAGCGGGAGAGAATACCGTTGTTCATGCCATCCCTCCTTGTGACAGCTGAGGCTTTTGAACCTCCCCACGGCTAAAGCCGGGGGATTCCGGGAGCCGTCTTGCGACGGCGTTCGAGGGGCATTCCGACCCCGGCATGGAGCGTGTTGATGGCCGCATGCACATCACGGTCATGCGCGGCCCCACACGCCGCACAGCTCCACTGCCTTACTGACAAGCCTGCATAGCCAGTAGGACCAGAAAGACTCCCACATGCTGCGCAGGTCTTGGTGGAAAAACGTGACGGCACTTCGAGGTACTGCCTACCGCTTGCCGTGCACTTGTAGGCGAGCATGGTACGAAGTTGCGCGTGGGCCGCACTGGCGACGCTCTTGCCGAAAGAACGCGCCAGTCCCTTAACGTTATCCCTGGACCACACGATGGTCTGATGCTCGGCGACCAGGCGGCGCGACAGGTGGTGATTGCGGTCCTGACGTTGGTTGGCTTGTCGCTCGTGCAATCTGGCGGTCAGTCTCTGGCGCTTGCCGCGTTGGGCCTGGGCCAGTCGCTGTGCGGTCCTTTACAGCTCTTTGGGATGTGGAATCTTTGCACCGCTTGAGAGCGTCAGGAGGTGCAAGAAGCCGGGATCAATGCCTATCTGCCCATCGCCTTCATGGGGAATGTCCTGGGGAGGTGCATCGATGAAGAGGCACAGATACCACCCAGAGGCGCGTTTGACGAGGCGCCCACTTGTGAGGCGTCCTGCCGGGAGGGGCTGCGCATGAAACCGCACATGCCCTAGCCCTGGAATGTGGAGGCGTGTCTTGTCTGGCGTCTTGAACGGATCAGGGAACGGGATACTGATCAACGTGTTGCGCTGCCCTTTGAGTCTGGGGCGCTTGGCGAGTTTCTTGAAGCAGCGCGCCCATGCCAGGGAGGCCGTATCCAACATGCCTTGCAGAGTATGACTCGGGATCGCAAGCTTTGTCGAGTGATGAGCGAGCAGATTATGAAAGGCTTTCTGTGTATAGAAGACGCCATCTTTGGCATCGTGTTCGATCTTTTGGATGGCCCAATTCCACACGCCAGTGAGGCCAAAGCCAAGAGTCAAGCTGGGCTTGCTGGGCCTTGTTGAGTCGTAATTTGAGTTGCCGTTGGATCATCGACACCAAGCCTCGGTGATGTTCGCGAGTCTCCTGGGGGAGAAGGATAGACCTACAGCCTGCATGCAGCAAGCCAAAATGCGTCTCCTGCGGAGACGCGGCGGCTTGACCCCATGGCTAAAGCCAGGGGGTTGCGCCGCCGTTTTGCTCAGCCTCCGTCGTCGCGCCCTGCCGATACCCCCAGTAGAGCGCCGCATATTTCACCACACGGTGTGCCAGCGCACTCGGCCAGTAGCCCAGTTGGCGCCGACGGGCCAGCCAGAGGGCGTCGCTGGCGGTTTCACGCACGCCAGAGAACAGGGCGGTCCCCACAGGCAGGCGGCGCTTATGGATGTAGGCTAAGCCCTGGCCCTCGAGCAGAAAACGCTGCCACACCTCGCTGAGCCGGTCATAGGCATGGAATGCTGCACCACGGCCGCGGCCTCATATTTGACCACATAGCCCTGCTGTTGCCACCACCTCGCCCACTCGTGGTCTTCGGAGATAAGCGCCTGTTCGTCAAAGGCGTGCTGCTGCCAGAGGTCGCGCCTGACCATGGAACACGTGTTGACAAACCAGCAATCTGGCGCCTGCTGCACGCGGGACTGGGGCGGATACACGTGTTCAAGGTCTTTCTCACACAGGGGATAGCCTGGGACATGGACGATCTGGCGGCCATAGGACCCGGCCACCCGGTCAGTGTCAAAGGCTGCGGCCAGCGTGGCGAGATAGTGCGGGTCAGCAGGCAGGGCGTCCTGCGAGATAATGGCCATGAGCTCGCCCTGGGCCACCTCAATCGCCCAGTTCAGGGCTCTGGCACTCTGGTAGACCTGCTTCGAGATTTCCAAGAGCCGGAGCGGAATCGTCGTCCCAGAGGCGCTGCGCAGCCCGGTCTGAGCCAGGGTACGGAGTTGCGCCTGCACGGCTGGCGCGGAACCCGAGTCAATCACCACACATTCCCAAGGCGGGGCCGTCTGGGCCGCGAGCGACTCCAGAAGCGGCACGACCTCGTCGCCTTGCGTATAGGTGCGCAGAATCACGGAAATACGCTGCGGAGAGGCCGACGCTGGTCGGGGGGCTCGGGTCAGATGGTCAGGCTGGCTCATGTCCACGTAGGTACTCCAATACTGTCGGCATTTTGTAGCGTAGGTACTGTATCCATGGCCGCCAGGAGGGTTCAGCAGGACGCTGATACTCCCCGTGGGCGACCCGTTGACAAAAATCACGCAGCGGCTGCACGCAGCGCTCCCAGTGCAGGTCGTCACGACAGGCGGCGATGTTGGCCCGGAAGCAGGCCTGTCGATCAGGACGTAGTGCCGTGACCAGCGCCTGGGCCAGCCCCGGCACATCGCCACTGGCGACGGTGAGACCAATGGCCTGTTGGGTCACATAGTCAGCGAAAAAGCCCTCGCGCGTACAGACAATGGGCACACCGGCCCAGAGCGCATCCACCAGGCGGGTGCGAAACGCAAAGGCGTTTTCCAGGCCTTGCGGGGCCGTGCACACGGCCAGGTCGGCTTCCAGCAGATAGTTACCGCGTTCGGCAAACGGCACCCAGGTGTCATGGAAGAACACGCTACGGCCCAGCAGTCCCAGCTCACGTGCCAGGCTCTGGGCCTGGGAGGCCATCTGATTGGGAGCGTTGGCAGCCTGCGGCAGGTGCGTGCCCATGAAAAAGAGCTTGACGTCCTGACGTTCCTGTCCAATCGCCGCCATGGCCCGGATCAGGGTCAAGGGATCAAACCAGTTCCACACCCCACCGCCCCACAAGAGCACCTTGTCGCTAGGCGCAATGCCTGGGATCACCCCTTTGAGCACAGGCCTGGTGGGCTGCGGGGCGGCCCCGGCGTGTCCAAAGGGCACAATGCCGATCATCTGGTCCAGAGTATCCTCGAAGGTCTGGGCTGTCAAGCGGCGGCAGACATAGAGCGCCCCAAGCCACAACGTGCGCTGTTGTGGGGAGGCACAGAGAAAGTAGTCACCACGTTGCAGTAAGAAGGCGGTGAGACGTTGGAGATGGTCGAGTTGGGCGTGTGGAGCGTACTGGTCGGCGAGGATTTCGAACATGACCGGGTTGTGTAAGTCGAACACCTGCACGATCCGGCGCTGCCGTGTTGGGAGACAGCCACGCGCCGGATACTGCATGCCTTGCGACAGCACCACGTCATGATTGGCCAGCAAGCCGAGGACGCTCTGGCGGGTCCATGCACAGACCTGCCCGGCCTCCAGGACCGGGAGATCGTGTGTTTGCGGCACAGCCAGGGTGGTCTCGACATCGCGGCTGAGTTGCTGGGCCAGCATCAGACTGCGGATGCCCGGCCCGGCCAGATGGGCGGTGATGGGCTCAGGGGCAATGATCAGCAGTCGCACGCCATCTTCCTTGTGCCCTGGGCCATCGTATGCCATCCGCAGTACGTGTGACAATGCTCTTGACACCGTCCCGTGCCTGGGAGCACGGGCGTCCCACCCGCTTCGGAAGCGGCCAAGATGCCGCACTCCCAGGGAAGACTAGGGAGAAAATACATTCTCATAGGTACTGATGATGTCCATTGCGTGCCTCCTGCGCCAGTGCATTGCTCTTGCCCAGGAGGGACGACCGGCCGATCGCCCCTCCTGGGCCAGGCGAGGTCTGGATGCAACAGACATCGTAGCACAGTCAATCCGCCTTGGCACCCTGGCCAGTCCATTGCCCCTGCCCAGGAGGGGCAACTGGCCGATCGCCCCTCCGGTGCCTGAGGAGGTCTGGATGGAACGAACATCTTAACACGGTCCAGGCGCCTTGGCCCCCTGGCAGGCGGCCTCATACGCCTCCATCAAAGCCCGGAGCTGCGCGACGGCCAGGGCTTGCGCCCGCTCAGCCTGCTGCGCCAGCGTCGTCTGCGCCACGTCGCTATGCGGTTGCAAGAAGGCAGGAGGCGGGCCTAGCGGATCGTCGGCGTGTGCCAGGTCATCGATGGCGAGCTGGGCCGCGGGGGTGGCCGCTTGCAACTGCTCGGCGACGTTCTTGATCTCACTGCGCACCGTATACGGGACGTTGGGCTTCAAAGGGTCAGACACAGTCTGGTGCTGCGGGGGCTGAGCTGTCGGATGGCTGAGAGCCGACGCTCCTGCCAGGCTGGTGCCACTGCCAGGCACTGTGCCGAGACCCGTGAGGACCGGGTTGGAGTTCGACGGAGGGTGCACTCCCGCGGGCGGAGCCTCGGATGGTGCTGCAGCGACAGCGTCCGAGGCCGTCCCGGTGCTCAAGAAATGGATACGCTGCAGCCGCGGCGGCTTGGCGTCCGATGGCTTGCGGGCCTCGTACAGCAGGACAAAGCTGGTCTGCGGCACTAGCCACTGGACGACCTCAAAGACCGTCCCCGTTGTGTGCCCATGCACGGTGCGGGACAGATCGAGCCGGTTAGTATGGGAGAGCGTGATCTGGAGATGCGTGCTGAGCCGGTCGAGCACTGCACCAAGCGTGGCCTGGTGCGCCTCGACCAGGAGAAATGAGCCAGCATCGAGCACCACCACGCGCTCAGCAGGGGACGTGGCGCTTGCCACCCTCGCGGCGGCGTGCAGCAGTAAGCAGCCGAGGAGCGCGGTCGCAGTATAACCCCGCAGCGTGCGCCGTGCACCGGTCGTTGCCGTCAGGCGGTCGGATGGGGATGCCATACAAATACCTCCTCACCATGCACGGACCAGACCCAGAAACAGGAGGGCGTCTGGGTCCGTGCTATGGATAGTAAACAGAAACGGTCGATCGACTAGCATACGAAACGGCATCTCAGGCACTGCAGCGCCCGTCATGTGCACAGTCGTTGCCGCGGCGGCCTTGGTACCGCTTTCGTCGACCTGCACGACGGTGCGGTGCATGATGCTGCCGACAGCGAAGGGGACGTGCGCGGCGGTCATGGCGGAAAAATCCGCCACCCCAGGACGGAAAGCGGCCACCACCCCAAGGCGTTCGAGGGCTGGCTTGAGTTCCGCCGCGAAGGCCAGATCGAGGCGCGGCATCACGAGTTCGCCCGCCGTCTCCTGGAGGCTGGCGCCGAGCGCCAGCCAGGCACTGGCGTGCGTCTGGGCCAACCAGGCATCAAGATCCTGTGTCGCCTCTGGCAAAAACACCCGAAAACTGTAGTGCGTTTCATCATAGGGCAGCTCAAGGAGTTGTCCCCCGGGCACCACGGCGTAGCGGAAGTGTCCGGCGCGGGCCATCATGGGGGCTTGGCGGACGTGACCACTCGCCTCATGAAAGGGGCGTGCGGTCGTCAAGGTCGGATCGAAAGGCACCTTCCAGGTGCCGAGAAAGACTATGCCGTTGGCTAAGACGAGGCTGGTGGGATCTGGTGGCTTGTCCAGGATACGGGGAATCAGCCCGCCGGTGGTGCGCGCCATCCAGGCATTGAGCAGGGCTGGTGCGCTCGCGGCGGCGCTACTGAGCGCCACGGCGGCCAAGTCGCGCTGGGCACGCTGCGCAAAAACATCCGAGAAAGGGAGGTGCGGGGGTGCCCACAGACAGTTCCCCACGGAGACCATGGTGCGACGCCCGGCGTCGTGTACGGCCGCAGGCAGAGGCGCGGCCCGCAGGCCTTGTAGGAGCGCCAGGGCCGCATCCCCAGCCAGCGTATGCAGCTCACGCTGCGTCTCGCCCGCCGCGCCTGCAGCCAGGAGGGTCAGCGCTACCTCAATGCTGGCTGGCGACACGACCACGGTCTCGCCAGGCTGCTGCTGGGCAAAGAGGCGCAACAGAGCAAATCCAAGATCTGGCCCGCTCGCGGCCATGCTCCCACTCGCAGGTAGCAGGCCCAGTGTTGTGCTCAGAAGCCAGGTCAAGGTAGCCCTCCACGGCACCAGCAATTCTAATTTTGAAGCGCGCTGCCGGTTGCCTGCCCTCTCTGGGCCAGGGCTGCTGGGAGCGCGGGCGTCTCGCCCGCTCCGGAAGCGGCCAGGATGGCCGCGCTCCCAGGCAAGGCCACCTGGCGTGGCGCCCACGACGGCGGTGAGAGGTCCGCCATAAGGCCAAAATGAGCACTGCTGCCACGGTACGCCGATGAAGCGTCGCCAGCCTGTGGTTGTCGGGGCTATCGCCCCAGGTGGCAGGAACTTTCTGTCCTTCCACCTGGGACCGCTGGAGCAGCACCGCCGCGCCCCACGTCTCATGACCTGGCTACCTCAAGGTGATGATGCCGTTCGCCACATCAACGTCAGCGATATCAATCCAATCTGGGCCATTACTTCCTGGCTGATCATTGCCCGAATTCGAGACCCCGAGTACCCATTGCTTGATCACTGGGCCGACCTGATTGGTGGCCCGCTCATTCACCGTAATCGTCACCTTGCCGTCGACGGCCTGCCCGGTGCTATGATCGCTATAGTAGTGCAGGCGGACTTTATACACACCGGCTATGGGCGTTGAGACCGCCTCAATCGTGGTATTTTCCGGTCCAAATCCACGCGTATTGTCAAAATCGAGGGTCAAACCAGCCGCCGTGGTTTTGTCGCTGTACCACGCTGTCGCCCCGGTGGGCTCGGTCACGTATTGGTCGACATCCGTGTCGTTCTGGTTCCAATTCAGCGTGGCGCGTAGCCTGGCGCCGGGCTGACCCGTGAAGGTCACGATTTTGGCGGCGGCATTGGCTAACGACGTGCTCAGCTGGCCACTGTACGCCTGGACGCCAGCCAGCACGACCACGGTGTTTTCGCCACTCGCCACATCAATAGTCTTGTCGAAGGCCCCCCCTGACACGCCCGCCGCATTGAAGGCAGGGATACCATTCTGCCAGTAATACACCTGGCTCTGGCTATTCAGCGTACCGCGCAGGGAGCCCGTCAGCTGCGTCTGGCGAGCCATCACCGTCGCCTGCGATCGTGGACTGGTGATGGTGAGGTCGGCTGAGGAGGCAAAGCCGCCATCCGCTTCGCTGGCGAGCTGCGTATAGTTCCCCGTCGCGCCAAAACTGGCGCGGCCAATAAAGGCGAAGCGGTCAAAGGTCAGGCCAGCCCCGGTGTAGGTACCAAAACCAGCCGCGCTATAGGGCAGCAAGCCGGTCTGGCCTGGCACGTTGGGATCATAAATCAGGAAATTACTCGCGTCATAGCCGTAGATGAGAATGGCATGAGCGTTGGGGGAGGCGGCAAAGCCAGCGACGACGACAAAGGGCACGCGAAAGATCGTCAGGTACGAGCGCAACCAGAACACCGTCCAATCCGGGTGGGCGCGTTGTCCGTTGACATCGTTAATCTGGTTAATCAGGTTGCCCCAAAACGCCGACTGCTGCACGTGGGCGCGGGTGGCGATGAGATCCTGGATACTGGCCGGCTGATTGGTCGTAGGATACTGACTAAACAGCCCCGCACCTCGATTCTGGTAGTACCATAGGGCAAAACTGGTCATGCCGACGCAGTTTCCACCATTGGACAGATATTGATTCCCGCGATTGGTGATAGCGAAGCCGTGAGAGTTGGGCGCGAAATTGGCCGCGGACACCGCGGGCGGCAGCACCGCATTCAGCAGCACCAGGACAAAGCTGGAAAACGCCCGGCTATCGAACGTCATCGTCTGGCTCGTGGTATTGATGTCATGGATGGTGGCCGGCTCGTAGGCACTAGTGATACTGTTATAATGCAGTACTGTCAGCCGTGAGGGATCCGTGACCCCCAGCCCACTGTACGGCACGGTGACATTGACCGGCGCATTCAGCCCATTATCGGGCGCTCCGGCGGCATTCGCCAGGGAGATATTGTAGGCCGCATTCAGTGCCTGCACCCCGGACGGCAGGGGTGCGGGCAGGCTGGTCGGCACCGCGGCAAAGTCGGTGCCGGAGACCACAGCACCCGCCGGCGCATTGATGTTGACCGACCCGAGTTGCAAACTGCCGCCGTTGTTGGCCAGCATGATCTGGGTCTGCACCGCCACACTGGTGGCACCGACTGAGGTACTGGCGGCCCTGAACCGGACAAAGACCCGGGCGGTGGCCGGATCGAGCGGGATGAGCGTGCCGTTTGAAGACACGAAGATCGAGAAGGTTGCGGCCTGGTTGGCCGTAAATGTCGTCGTCACTGTGGCGGCTGGGGGCTGCTGGCACGCTGCCTGGGCATTGGTTTGGCAGAGGGCGAAGCTGGCGTTCAGGGTAGCGTTACCCGTATCAACGCTGGCCACCACCGTGCCGCCGGTGCCGACGTTGATCGTCGCCACCGCGAAAGCGCCCGTCGCGCTCGTGCCCGGCGTGCGCACCACGCCGTCATTGGACACGGTCGCAGCCAACGCTACCACATCGGGCGTCGCCTGCGGCGAGACCGTCAAGAGAAACGTGTTCACGCCACTGATCGGCGCGGCGCTCTCGCCGCTGCTGCACGCAAAGCGGATGGGGATGTCCGTTTGTGCGAGGGGCGTACTCGACGTCACACTAAAGACGAAGGGTTGGGCGCGCCCAGCGGCGATAGACACCGGTGTGTTGGGCGAGCCGGTGACCGCATTCGTGGCTGGGTCCGTGGTCTGATAGCTGAAGGTCGCCTGGACCGTACTGGGCAGACTTGGCGCACAGTTTTGCGCCGTCGTCGTCCCACTGTTAATAATGGTGGCAAAGGCCGTCGCAGCTACGTTCACCGCCACGGCCCGGCTGGCCGGCAAGACGGCGGCCACCAGCGTACTGGGCGTTTGCGCCACGACCCAATCGACCGAGCCGACTATGAGTCCCCACCCGAGCAGTAATCCAGGCACCGTCCAGCGCCACCGCTTCAACATAACCGTCTCCCTTGCGTACGGAGTCCCTGCCTGGGACTCGGATGTGGCTACACGGCAAGCAAAAAGCCCGTATGCTCTTAGCATAGATTATTCCCATATGCAAGCGTAGTAGTGACCTCAGCCCTGCCTATGTTGGGCATATGCCTTCGCGCCCCCCTTGTCAGCTCTGTACCTGGGAGCGCAGGCGTCTCGCCTGCTTCTGGAGCGGGCACGAGGCCCGCGCTGCTAGGAAGAGGCAATGCCCAGGAGGAGCTGTGGAAGTGCACGAGGCGTTGACAACACGACCCGGCCAACGCCTCACTGTCCATGTGACAACGTCGAGTCGTCGCGCACCCTGCGTCTGGGCTGTGAGGCCACTCCTGGCTCACAATGTCCAGGGAAAGCAAAAATCATGCCTACGTGGAGACTGGAGTTTTTTTGTACAGCCTGACGGCTGTGTTATGGCACGCTTATGACGCAGCGTATACCGCTGACGCGATAGGCGGTACAACAGTATGCACAGGGACAGGCTGTCGACACGAGTAGTGACGTTGTGTCATCCTGTGCCTCCGGGCCTGAGACGCCGCACACCGGGCCTCAGGCCCGCCGCTGGGCCACCCTAATGGACGCGGTGTTGGCGGAGGATTTGTTGTGGTTTGCTGCGCTTAGGGAGCACAAGGCTGTCAACTACCCCGCCCTAAAGGGCGGAGCTTGTCGCTGGCTTACGCCAGCGCCAGCCGAAGCTGGCGAGGCTGCGCTACCATGTGCCGATTGACTGCGGCACGGTGTTTGATGTTCTGAGCCGCGTTGAAGTCTGCTGAGGTTGTGTAGCCACAGCGGTGGCAGGAGAAGCGCTCGTGCGCAACGCGGTGTGCGCGAGCGCCATGCCCGCAGTGGTGGCACTGCTGACTCGTGTCCCTGGGATCAACAAGGAGGATCGGCACACCAGCCCGTGCCGCCTTGTCGGTGACAAACTGTCGGAGTTGGGCGAAGCCCCAGTGGGCATGTCGTGGCCGCTGTTGACGTCTGGCCTTCACCCGCGTACGGATGCCCGTCAAGTCTTCGAGGGCTCTACCCGCAGCGGAACGTTGCGCCGTGTCCACGAGACGCTTCGCAAGTACATGGTGGGTGTTTGCCTGCACTCGTGCCTGTTTCCCAGCGAGTTGGCGCAACGTGCGGCGGGCGGCTCGCGTCGGGTGCCGTGGCAGTCCCGCGCGTCGGGTGGTGAAGCGCTGGCGCTTCTGCTCCATCACGTCGCCGCTGTAGACGGTACCATCCGAATCGACGGCGAGGTTGACGATGCCAAAATCGACACCAAGGATGCTCTCAAGGCCTAGCTCTTCCGGCTCAAGGACATCGCAGACGACGGCGAGGTAGAAGACGCCTTTGAGGTACATCAAGTCTACTTCGCCTTTGCGGTAGACCAGCAGAGCCCGTTGGCGTGCGCCACACTGATACGGAATGGCCAACCGTCCAGCGGTAGACCAGAGCGAGACTTCGGTAGCCGAGCGGAACCGAAAGATACGATCATCGTACGGTTGGGCGGCATAGCGCCTAAACCGCCGTCGAGTCTTGGTGTCGAGCTTGTAGGCGTCCGCTACCTTGGCAATACACCGGACCACCATTTGTGCGGCAAGGAGAAACTGCTCACGGCAGGGGTGATAGGCAAGCGTATGCAAGGCGAATTGCCCAAAGGTCTGCGTGTCCCATGCTTGCCCAGCCAGCCACGTACAGGCACGATTTGCCGTAGCCAGCGTGTCAAGCAAGGCCGCATGTTGAGAGGGGGTCGGCATCAGTTTGAGGTTGGCTACAAGTTTCATATGCTCAAATATAGAGGAATTGCTACTCAGCGTCAAGCAGTCGTTGAGCCGATGCGGCTCAACCTGTCTTGCCTCTCCGCCCTGCAGGACGGAGTTTCCAGAAAGGAAAATTGATGAAACGATGGTGGCACGTGGCACGCCTACTTGGGAGTGTGGTCCTCCTCCTCAGTAGTCAGGCAGGCGCTTTTCAGCTTGTAGGATCTGACTGGTCCTACCGAGCCAACCCAATGGGGGACGACTGGCGCATCTGTCCAAACGGCATGCCAGGGGAGGCGGTACAGCGAACCAAAGACGGGGGGCAGGCGTGGAATTATAGCGGCTTTGCCTTTACCTTCGGCAGCGAGGCCTGTCTGTCGCATGGGCAGTACCCGCTGCACAATCAGGTGAATCAGGTTGATTTTGGCGGTCCGCTTCCTCGTGGGGTGCTGGCCGAAAACACGCGCTGGTTCTTGGCGCATGCCCCAAGCGAGACGATTGAATGTGACATGCGCTTTAGTAACGTTGTGGACTGGTACACTGGCACAGACACCCCTGGGCGCCAGCAGTCCGATTGGTGGAGTGTGGCCGCACATGAAATGGGCCACTGCCTGGGCCTGGACCATGAAGATAGCGCGCTGCCGTTACCCGTGATGAGCACACGCTTGACCGTCGGGACCAGTGTTCGCGCCCTGGCCCCGGACGACATCGCTGGTCGTCAAGCCCTCTATGGTGCGCCAGCTGTGCTAGTGGCGGCGGTCTTACCTGGGAGCCGTTCGGTGCGCGTCGGAACCCCGGCCACGGCCTTTGCTACAGTCATTAATACCGGCGCGAGCCTGGCAACGGGCTGCAGCATCGCGCTACGGAGCAACGTAGCGGCGGTGTTTACGTTTCAAGCCACCGATCCCAGGACCAATGCGGTCATTGGCCTGGCGGATACGCCGGTGGATCTTGCACCCTCCCAGGCACAAACCTTTGTCTTGGCTTTCACCCCACAGGCCGCTATCAGCTCCACGGACGTGCAGCTCAGTTTCCGCTGCCGCAATACCGCCCCGGCGGCAGTGCTTTCCGGGCTGAATACCTTGTTACTCTCCGCCTCGACCAGCCCCATTCCAGATATCGTGGCCCTGGCGGCCACGCCCAACAACAATGGCATTGTCGATGTCCCGGCGGCTTCTGGGACCGGGATCTTCTCCGTCGCGACAGTCAATCTCGGGGCCAGCGCCACGATGACCGCTACTGCCGATACGGCCGGGGTGAGTCTCCCCGTCACCATCACGCTGTGCGCCACTAATGCCGCCACCGGGGCCTGCCTGGCCGCCCCGGCGCCGAGTGTAACCCTGCCGATCCCGAGCCATGCCACCCCGACGTTCGGGGTCTTTATCACGGCCAACGCTCCCATCCCTTTTGATCCGGCGCGGCATCGGCTTGTGTTACGCTTGCAGGACAGTGGCGGGACGACGCGCGGCGCCACCAGTGTGGCGGTACGGACGCCGTGAGTCATCATAAAACTAGAAAAACTAAAAAGGCAATATCATGTCCACATTAACGGTTGATCCAGATCTCTACCAATGGAGTGACGTAGGAGCGGAGCTTGTTTGCCGTCGTCTGCACCCCCTTGTTCGGTGTGTCTCCATATTGTACGATTGCTTGTACATGTACCACATTGAGGGACAATATAATGAACGCCATTACGTATACACACGCCCGGAGCCATTACACACGCCCGGAGCCATCTCGCGGAAACTATGGAGCAGGTCTGTGATGATCATGCCCCAGTCATCATCACCCGCAAACATGAGCGCTCGGTGGTGATGATCTCCCTCGAAGATTATCAGGCTCTTGAGGAAACCGCCTACCTCCTCCGCAGCCCCAAAAATGCCCGCCGTGTCCTTGAGTCCATCGCGGAATTGGAAGCCGGCGGTGGGATAGAACGGGAGCTGCTGGAGTGAAACTGATTTTCTCCGATGGCGTACTTGTGTCGGGCACCAATACTGTGCCCTTTGACCCGGCGCGGAACCGCGTCTTTGTGCGTTTTCGCGACGCTTTTGGGGGTGATACGCGGCGCGACGAGCGTTGCTGCACAGACGCAGTAACCTGCCGCGTGGGAGGGTAGGCGGGCGACAGGGCCGCGTTACGGTTTGAAGGGTTTGCGCCTATGGTATGGCGCCACACACCCATCGGCACTCCCGAGGGAGCCGCGACTCTCTGGTGTTTCTTCATAGCTTTCTATGCTATGCTTTCTGTGCTATAGCATGGGACACAAAACCCTTTATTAAGGAGTGTACTATGAGAACGAAAGTGGCAGAAACCGGTGTCCTGATTCCGAAAATGTGGTTGGAAGGTATTGACGAGGTGGACATCCAGCACACACCGGACATGATCCTCGTTGTGCCTGTGCAAGCGCATGATCCTATCCTCAACCTTGGGCAACATCCTATCCTCCTTGATGTGGAGGATGCCTCCCTCAATCACAATACGTATCTCTACAGCCGATGAATACCGCGTTTGTGGATACCGGCTATCTGTTCGCACTCGAAATTGCCAATGATCAGCATCATCAGGCGGCGATCCAACACTGGCATAGGATCGTGGGGGCCTTACCACGCCTTGTCACCACGTCGTATATCTTTGATGAAGTCGTCACGTTTTTCAACAGTCGGGGGCAGCATGCGAAGGCCATGCAAGTGGGGAACAACCTTTTACAGAGCCCATCCGTAGAGTTTATCCATGTCGACACCGCCCTCTTTTACGCCGGGTGGGCCTTGTTCCAGCGTCATCAGGATAAAAAGTATTCCCTCACGGATTGTATATCCTTCATTGTCATGCAACAGCGAGGTATGCAGAGGGCCTTTACCTTCGACCAGCATTTTGTCCAGGCGGGCTTCACCACAGAACCGTAGCACTGGATGGTCAGGAGCACCACCGAACAAGGGTGTGCAGCCGACGCCTTACAGCCGCAGTAAGCAAGCGTCGGCCTTAATCAGCGTGTCGGTCACCACACCACGATTATTCCCTTTGTGTGACTCGTGTCTGTCTGTATTATGAGCGGCATAAGAGCCTATCAACATTGCGAGAGGAGTAACAAGACAATGCCCAGAAGACATCGGCGTATGTTACGCCACAGCACCCAGACCCTGGTAGGAACGTTGGTCGTGTTAGGGAGTCTCCTCGGCACGCCGTACGGGCTCTGGGCCCAGGGCACCAGTTGCAGCACGGCAGAGGACATCAGGCTGACCACGACGGGGATCGTGACCAGCGTCCGGACGCTGGTGGCTGGAGCCCGCCAGTTTTTCCGCATTACCACCCCCAGTCGCGGCATTCTGACGGTCTCGACGGAAGGGACGACGAATACCTTCGGGATTCTCTATGGGCCCGATGGGATCGAGATCGAGCGGAATGACGCTGTACCAGGGAACGATAACTTCCGCATCAGTCGGCAACTCGCGACAGGTATATACTGCGTAGAAGTATTGGGGGGGGGAGGGGGGGTAGCGCTGGCCCCTACAGGCTAGTGCCCCTTCAAGCCTTAATTTTTGGGTAGAGCCGCTTCAGTTGCACACGAGCATCTCCGATACGGCACTGCCAGTCGACCCCGCGTTGTTTGGCATGCGTTTTGTCGGACCACACTGCGATGGCCGTGTGCAGG
>SXND01000141.1 GCA_005777235.1 Pseudomonadota bacterium | reverse complement strand
CCAGCAGTGCGCTCAGCCCGGTAGCCGTGGTCGCCCCAAACGACGCCAGCAAGTAGTCGGAATACAAATCTGCTATCGGTTGTGATTTCATACGGGCGATTCTACACTTTTTTCGTTCCAGTCGCGTAAGGTGAGCTGAGAAGATGCGTCGCGACATCCCGGACGTCCCAGAAGGGACAGGCACTGGGCTTGGTCCAAGCGTCCTGCGGCAAGGCGGCGAGGTATTGTTGTAGTCGCTCGACTTCGCTCTGGACGATGGTGATCAATTTTGCTTGTGTGGCCATGGGGTGTCCCTCTGTGTGATAGCCTGTCGTACTAACAGGCAACCTGTCCTCTTCATCCAGGTATAAACTTTGCCGTGCTCCTAACGGAAGGTCTAACACCGCGCGTCAGGCGCGGGCCACACAGGACACCTGCCCGCCGGCCAGCACACGGCAGCGGTGGCCCGTCGCCTGCACGCGCTTGTGAGGTCCCGACGCGCCACAGCGTCCCGGCTTGCCCTGCCCCCAGCCGACCGCGCCCAGACCGAGAGCGGGCTGGGGGCAACCAGGGCCTGGGTCTGGGATGGCGGGATGTTCTCTGCCTTAGATATCTCTGCCTTAGATATATCTGTTTTATATGCCCCTATCTTGGGGCTCCTCGGTGGTGGACAGTCGTGGTGGTGCGGTGGTGCGTGGGTCTCCTGGTCTTGGGGATGTTCCCTCACGTCCGCAGGGCCTAACGCCAGGCCTGAGCTGCTGGGAGCAGCGGGAGCGACGCAGGAGCGGACGCTGTTCCCAGTCAGCTCCAGTCCCTGGTTCGGCCGTGCTTAGGACAAAGGCTAATCTCGTCGGAGTCCGCCGCATCCAAAGGTAGCCTGCCCCAACTACTTTGCTACCTCTGCACCACCTCAGCGAGCGCCTCCTGCAGGACCTCTGCACTCACGCCATGGCGTTTCAAACTCTCCACCAATGCTGTCACCGGGTCTTGTTCAAGTCGTTCGAGATCCGTGCGGAGTCCTTGCCCTACATAGGCGCGGATTAAAGGCTGATAGCCAGAAAAACCCCGGAGAGGGGCGACCCGCTTCAAATCCTCAAGAACATCCGCGGGAAAACGCATGGAAATCGTGCTCATGGGCCGCTGTTTATTAAGACGTTTTCTCAACTGCTCAAGCTTCATAGTCCTCCCGTTCCTTCCGGGTGGCTTTGCGCGCAGAGATGAGGCGTATCGCCTCCTCCTCGATCTCAATATGGACGACAAATAGGAGCGTCCAGCGTGTGTCCATACCGATAATGGCATCGCGGGCTTCCTCGTTCCGGCTCGCGTCCACAACTTTGAGGAAGGGATCGAAAAAGGCCTCGGCAGCTTGCGCAAACGTCATCCCGTCATGGCGACGTGGATTCTCCCCTGCCTTGGCGTCATCCCAGACGAACGTGATGCCCTGTAAGACAAAGTACGTATCCATAGCAAGCATCTTAGCCAAAAGATATATACAATGTCAATACGGAGAAAAGAGGGGATTATAAGATTCCAAAAACCGAGTTGATGCCGAACGCCGCGCGTCAGGCGCGGGCCACACCGCACCGACCCCCGCCGGCCAGCACACGGCCGCGGTGGCCCGTCGCCTGCACGCGCTGGTGAGGCCCCGACGCGCCACAGCGTCCCGGCTTGCCCTGCCCCCAGCCGACCGCGCCCAGACCGAGAGCGGGCTGGGGGCAACCAGGGCCTAGGTCTGGGATGGCGGGATGTCCCTGTCTTGGATGTCCCTGTCTTGGGGCTCCTCGGTGGTGGACTGTGGTGGTGGTGCGGTGGTGCGTGGGTCTCCTGGTCTTGGGGATGTTCCCTCACGTCCGCAGGGCCTAACGCCGGGCCTGAGCCGCGCCCAGAAGCGGGAGCGCAGCGGACGCTGGAAGGCGTCGGCTGCAGGCCGATGTTAGCTGGCCGTTTGACCCGTCGACTTGCTCAGCACGAACCAAACGTATCCCGCCATGAACTCTCGTATCCAAGGCATGCGCAAGCAGACACGAATCCAACGTGCATACCGAGACCCGAAGGGGACAGGGTGGGTCTCGCAGACAAAACCTGATGCAAGGAAGGCCCGTTCGAAATCTTGTATGAGACACTTGTTTAAGTAATCTGTCGAGATAGTCTGATGCGTATATTTGTCCGCTAGCCTCTTGCCATCTGAGTCATAGTCATGCATGTTTGGAATATACCAAGGACTATGATACACACGCCGACACACTCTGAGCATGGTTTGCTCCGAAAAAAACACATGGGCCCAAGGAACTGGCATAACGGCCCACAGGTGTGGCGCGAAGGGGTGCCACCAACTCCACGTCCCAATGAGCGCTTGCCCCGTAGGCGTCAGAATACGGTAGAGTTCCTTGAGAATCGTTGTAGGTTGGGAGACATGCTCGAAGACATCGTAACTGATGACGGCGTCAACGCTTTGATCTTCTAACGGAATAGTACTTACTGTACTCTGTACAAAGGTCAATCTCTCCTCGTGGTGTAACTCCTGCGCACGTTGTATGGCGTGCTCGTCGATGTCAACACCGATGACCCGCGCTGCCCCTCTGCGCAGGTATTCTGCAGAGATCGCCCCGTCATTGCAGCCGAAGTCTACAATCGTTCGGTCGGCAATCGCGATATGATAACGTCCCACGGCCTCTAGGATGCGGTTAATCTCGGCAGCACGGTAAACATCATAAGCATCGATATGCTGCAGGGCTTGTTTCATTTCTGATGAATGAGCGACTTCTGTCCAATACAAGGAGCGAGCAAGCTGAAAAAGTATTTGCTCTGCTATCCGCATCTTTCAAAACCTCTCTCCATATTGTGAATAACCTCGAAGACAGCTAACGCCGGTCACCCCGGCGTTGATCAGGCGGAGCGCAGCGGAGCCTGATCAACTCTGTATTCGACGACTGCTTGTCGCAAAGCATACCATTATACCACACAAAGACAACTCATGTTGCCATAGCATGCACTGAGATGATGCGGGACGACGTAGAGTCGTCCCGCATCATCTTTCAACGGTGCTTGACGACTCTCCGTCACCTTTCCTTTGTTAGAAGCGTGCTCGACAACAATGAGTCGCAAAGCACGACTCGAAGCTGGATAAAATAACATGTAGGCGTCAAGCACACCAATAGGCAGTCTTTTACGACTACCTACCGCGAGCCATCGGCTGCTGCCGGAAGCCGGAGCGAGGCATGAGCGGAGACGCTCGATTCGGCTGATGGGCGAGGAAGTCATCCCGGCGCTCCGCGATGTGCAGCCGCCGCAGGGAATGCTTGGCAGCGGCAACGGCATCATCTCTCCGCTGGTCATGGCTCCGCAAGTCCGTGCGGCACATCTTTCCCCTCGACAACCCCCCAGCAATGTCGCAAAATCCCGCCGCATGGACGCGCCTCCGCACGCCGAGCGGCGCTTGTGGCCCAGGCTCTCACCTTGACAAGAAAGGGACAACATGCGCCAGGCACCCGGCCTCTTAGCTGGCGTCCAGGTGTTGGAACTAGCCCAGCGCATCTCCGGCCCCTACTGTGGCAAAATCCTGGCACATCTGGGGGCGCAGGTCATCAAAATTGAGCCGCCGGAGGGAGATGTGGCACGGCGCCTGGGGCCGTTCCCGGCGCAGACGCCACACCCGGAACAGAGCGGCCTGTTTCTCTGGCTCAATGCCAATAAATATGGCGTCACGCTTGACCTGGACATCGAGGCTGACCGGCAGCAGCTCCAGCGCCTCGCCGCCACAGCGGACATTCTCCTGGCCAATGCCGAGGCCGGCCACAGGGAGACCTGTACCGCCCTGCATAGCACGTATCCCCACCTCGTCTATACCGCCATCACACCCTTTGGTACCGCGGGGCCGTATGCGCACTATAAAACCTCCGATCTGGTGCTGTTCCATATGAGTGGCAACGCGCATGGGTTACTGGGCCCGGTGCACGACCCCGCAAACGATCCACCCATCCGCGCCGGGGGCCATCAAGCGGAACTGGTGGTCGGCATGGCCGCCGCCACGGCGACGCTGTCAGCCCTGTACCGCAAGCGCATGACCGGCGAGGGGGGACGCGTCGACATCTCAGCCTTCGAGGCTATGGCTAATCAGCTCATCAGCGGCCTGGCCAACTGTGCCTACGGCCAGCCCGCTCCACCGCGTGATCTCAAAGACGAAACCGAAGCCGCCGTGGGTGGCATGGTCAGTGCCATTGGCGGCGTGCTGCCGTGCATCGATGGCTATGTGGCTATTTCCCCCCGTGAAGAAGCGCAGTGGCAGCGTTGGCTGGAAGTCATGGGACAGCCGGCCTGGGCCAGTGATGTGCGCTATGCCACCCGCGAGGCGCGCCAGAAGCATACCCCGGCCTTGTGGGGCTTGCTCAGCGCCTGGAGTCGGCAGCATTCTAAGCACGATATCGCCCGTTGGGGCCAGGAAAAGCGCATCCCGTGTTTTCCGGTGAACACCGTGGAAGATCTCCTGCATGACGCACATCTGGAGGCGCGTCACTTTTTTGTCGACATGGAGCACCCTGTGGCTGGACGCTTGACCTATCCGGGCGTGCCGTACACGTTGGCCAACACCCCCTTACCGCTCAACGCCCGCCCCGCACCACTCCTGGGACAACACAACACGCTCTTGTTACCAAAGCGCGCGTAAAGCCTCGTCCTTCAGGTCGGGGATATAAGCGCGTTGTCCTTTCTCAAGGACAATTCCCACTACTGTTGAAGACAGCACATCTTGGGTGCAACGTACCGCATAAATATGAGATACTCGTGGTATCGAAAAGCCAAAAGCAATAAGCCTTCGACTCAGTGCGGAAGCCAAGCGCCTTTTGCTGGCGCTGGAAGAGAAGGCAGGCATTAGCATGACCGCCAGACTGGAAGTGATGATTCGTGAGCAAGCCAGGCGATAAGGGGTGCAATAGTGCCGATGCGTAAGACCTTCATGTACAAGATCTATCGGTGCAAGCGCACGAAGAGATTGCATCGCCAGATTAACGTGGGTGGGGCAATATACAACCATTGTATTGCCCTCCATAAGCGTTACTATCGTTTGTACAAGAAGCATCTGTCGCTCTCTGCACTGCAAGCTCACCTCGCAAAATTGAAACGATTGCCGCAGTACGCCTGGTGGACGCAGCTCGGTTCGCAAGCCATCCAAGAGATAGCACGCCGCATCGACAAAGGCTATCAAGCATTCTTTGCGAACGGGAAGGCACGGAAGGCTGGGACAACCACTCGACGCGTCGGGACTCCAACGTTTCGCAAGGTCCGCAACGCCAAATCCTTCACTTTGACACAAGCAGGCTGGAAACTGCTTGACGACCACCGATTGAAAATCGGCTCTACCGTCTACAAGTATGCGAAGTCTCGCGAGATCGCTGGCCCCATCAAGACCGTCACCATCAAGCGCGATGCTCTCGGAGACTTGTACGTCTACTTCTCCTGCATCGTGCAAGAACAGCCCATTGACAGAGTCATGACAGGTAAAAGCGCAGGCTTTGATTTTGGGCTGACGACATACCTCACAGGCAGTGATGGCACTGCACACCAGGCACCGCAACCGTTCACGCACAGTCTGAAGGCGATTGCGAAGGCGAGCCGTCAGCTGTCGAGCAAGAAGAAGGGCTCCACCAATCGCCAGCAAGCCAAGCAGCATCTTGCCCGTGTCCACAAACGCGTTGCGAACCAACGAAAAGACTTTCATTGGAGCCTCGCTCGTCAATTGTGCACTCAGTATGATCGCATCGCCCTGGAAACGCTCAACATGCAGGGGATGAAAGCGTTGTGGGGACGCAAGGTGTCGGATCTGGGCTTTGCAACGTTTCTCGACACGTTGCACCATATCGCCAGCAAGACAGGTACTGCGGTGCATCATATCGACAAGTGGTTCCCATCGACCAAGCTGTGCTCTGTTTGCGGCTCTCTCAACACACGCATCACGCTCAGAGACCGTGTGTGGACGTGCCCAGACTGTGGCGCGACACATCGACGAGACTTGAATGCTGCGGTGAATATTTTCCGAGAAGGGGCATCTTCTCATGGAGGAGACCATGTCAGCCAAGCCTCGGCGTGCAGTGGTTGTTGATCCCAGAATCCTCGCCATTTATGGCGGGGAGTATGTCAAAAGGATGAGGTAACCGTGCCACACGACCTCCCACTCACTGGTGTTCGCGTTCTTGACCTGAGTTGGATCATCGCTGGCCCCACGGCCACACGTTTTCTGGCCATGATGGGGGCTGACGTCATCAAGGTGGGCAGCGGGCGCCGTCCCGATCCCTCCAGTCGCGGCGCTCCATTTCAAACCTACAACCAGTCGAAACGCTATGCCGCCCTGAATATCGCCCTGCCCGAGGGTTTGGCCCTGGCTAAACGTCTCATCGCCCTCTCCGATGTACTGGTGGAGAATTTTGCCGCCGGGGTGATTGAGCGTCTGGGTCTGAGCTATGCGGCCGTGACCGCAGTCAAGCCCGATATCATTATGATTTCGTCTGCCGGGACGGGTCATTCCGGTCCCCATAAAGATTACGTCGCCTACGGCAGCCTGCTACAACATTACACCGGCTGGAATTCGATTTCAGGCTATCCAGAACGCGAACCCATCAAAGGCGGCTTATGGGCCGATCCCTGGGTCGGCCTGGAGCTGGCCATGATGACCGTCGCGGCCCTGAATCATCGTGCCGTCACTGGCGAGGGGCAGTACGTTGATTTCTCTATGGCCGAAGCGCTCAGTGCCACCATCCCCGAAGCCCTCCTGGATTACCAGATGAACGGTGCGGTGCCAGCGCCCCAGGGCAATCGCGATACCTGGGATGCGCCGCACGGTGTCTATCCTTGCCAGGGTGAGGACCATTGGCTGGCCCTGGCTGTGACCACAGATGCCGAGTGGCAGGCCCTGTGCCACGTCATTGAGCGTCCCGACCTGGCGGCGGATGCGAGTCTGCGCACCGCCGCTGGACGCCGCCGGCAGCACGCGGCCCTCGACGACGCCATCACCGCCTGGACGCATACCCAGGACGATTACGTCGCCATGCACCGCCTGCAAGCGGCTGGCGTGCCCGCCGGACCATCGCTCGATATTGCCAGGGTGTACCACGATCCACACCTGCGCCAGAGCGGCTATTTCACACCGCTGCAGACCAGCGATGGTGTGACGCGGACCCTCCCAGGTCTGCCCTGGCGTTTTGCGAACCTGGAACCGCCACGGGTCACCGCCGCCCCGGTGCTAGGGCAAGATAATGATTACGTGTATCGTGACTTACTTGGGCTCTCTGCCGCAGAGATGACCCGTCTGGTCGAAGCCCAGGTGATTTATTAAGAGCCTATCCCAGGAGGCCATCGGAAGGTCCGTCAGCCAGCCCCATGCGCCCGTCCACGTCGTAGGGGCGACAGGCTGGTCGCCCCTCCCGTGATCAATTCCCTGCTGAGAGGTGCCCATGCAGACCATCGCAACGTATCCCACAGAGCGCGGGGCCAAACGCCAGGCCTTGCTGGCAGCGGTGGCCAACCTCCGCGACACCCTGGAAGCACACATCGAGGCGAGCGAAGCCGAGGGCAAACTCGCCCAGGCATCAGTAGACGCTTTGCAAGACGCCGGGCTCTATGGCCTGAAACTCCCGGCAGTGCTGGGTGGCATCGAAGCCGACCCGCTGCTGCAGATTGACGTCATCGAAGCGGTCAGCCGTATCCACCCCACGGCGGGCTGGAACCTGTTTATCTGTGGCACTGGCACCGGGCTAGCTGGCGCCTTTCTGCCGGAAGCGGGACTGGCACCGATGTTTGGCGGTGCGTCCCTGCCCGTTGCTGCTGCCGTGCTGCGTCCACGTGGTCAGGCCACGCCAGTCTCAGGGGGCTACCAGATCAGCGGGCGTTGGCCCTTTGCCAGCGGCATCCGCAACGCCTCGTGGTTTTGTGCTGGTGCGGCAGGCCCTGGTGGGGAAACGCGTATGGTGATGGTGCCGGTGGCGCAGGTGCTGGTGCACGACAACTGGCAGGTGTTTGGCCTGCAAGGTACCGGCAGTTGCGATGTCACCATCGCCAACCTGTTTGTGCCGCAGGAGCGCACTTGGGTGGCCTGGGAGCAGCCGCAACGCGGTGGACCTTTGTACCAACTGGGTCGCCCGGCTTTCTTGGCCGCTGAACACGCCGCCTGTGCCTTGGGTGCTGGTCGTCTGGGGCTCGATACCATTATCGCCCTGGCGCAAGGCAAGCAGCGCGGCTATACGCCTACTGCGCCGACGATTGCCCAGCGCCCGACCTTTCAGAGCGCCCTCGCGACCGCGGACTTGCAACTGCGCGCCGCCCGCGCCCTACTGGTGCAGGTGTACGAGGAGGTCTGGGCCACCGCGTGTGCCGGACGACCGCTGACGCCGCAGCAGCAGAGCGCAACGCGCAGTGTGACCTGCTACGCCACAGAGGTGGCGGTCAACGTGGCCAGCACGGCCTTTCGCTATGGCGGTGGCGAGGCGAACTACCTGTCCAGCCAGCTGCAACGCGCCCTGCGCGATGTGTATGGTACGGCGCAGCACCAGATCGCCAGCAATGATGCGTATGAGGAGCATGCTCAGGGGTTGTTGGGGCTGGCGGGGGCGCCGTAGGGGCAGGCAGAGGACAGAATGGCAGCTTCCTGGAGCATGGCTTGCTTCTGTCCTCGCTCTGTGGGAGAAGGAACCTCTCGGCCATGCACATCCACCCGTCCATAATTTGTGGCATGAGTAGTCAACCATGGATAATCTCTAGCATTCATAGGCTTCACACAGCGAATGCGATGACGGTGCAAGCGAAAACGACGGTATGCGGATTGAAGGCATCATATGGCTGCATGCGATCGTCGAGAAACTGGCCGTCAAACATCATGTCGCCCCCTATGAGGAGGTCGAAGAGACGCTCAACAACCACCCAAAATTTGACACTGTAGCGACGATTCTGAAATTGCTCTAGACAGGGTAGGTGACGGTTTCTATACTACCGCTCCCAACCTTTTTTCTGAGGGGAGCACACCATGTGTGGACCAGGGGACTACGTGCCAGACCCGACCGAGGGCATTG
>SXND01000021.1 GCA_005777235.1 Pseudomonadota bacterium | reverse complement strand
GTCGTACTCTCCTGAAGGGCGTTACCGCAGGCACGGGCGGTCTTTTGCTGGCCCCGTTGCTCCAGAAGATTGAGGCCCACGCCGCCGGTACGGACGCGACTCCCAAGCGCGTGATCTTCGTGCTGTTCGACAAATGCGCTCACAAACTCGTAGCGGGCATGCGGTGCCGCGCGCTCCTCGAGGCGGCTCTGGATGCACTGTCGCGGCACGCCCCCCAGCCCAGGGCTGTCCTTTCCTTCCGCGCCTCCTTATGGCATGCTACACTCCTCCAACATGCAACATAGTCAGCCGCGTGTGCGCAGAAAGGCAGGAATCCTATGGCAAACCAGGTAGATTCTAGAGCAGTCAAAACCATGATCACAGACGGCGCCGAACTCGCCCTCATTGATGTGCGCGAGGACGGGCAGTTTGGCGAGGGCCACATGCTCTTTGCCGTCCCCATTCCCTATAGCTTCCTCGAAGCCCGCCTGGCGGCGCAACTGCCGCGCCGCACGGTACGCACTGTGCTGGTCGACGACGGGGATGGCGTCGCCGAACGCGCCGCGGCGCGCCTGACAGGGCTCGGGTACAGCCACGTAGCGGTGATGACCGGTGGCATGCCCGCCTGGGCGGCGGCGGGCTACGAAGTGTTTAAGGGCGTCAACGTGCCTTCCAAAGCCTTTGGTGAGGTGGTCGAGCATGCAGCGCACACCCCCTCGATCAGCGCCGACGAGCTGCACGCCATGTTTGAGCGCGGCGACAAGGTGGTCGTCGTCGACGGGCGCACCCCGGAAGAATTCCACCGTATGAACATCCCCCACGGCATGAGCGTCCCGAACGCCGAGCTGGTCTACCGCATCCACGACATTGCCCCCTCGCCCGATACCACGGTGGTGGTGAATTGCGCCGGACGCACGCGCAGCATCATCGGCGCGCAGACCCTCCTCAACGCCGGCATCCCGCACAAAGTCGTCGCCCTGCGGGCCGGCACCATGGGCTGGTCCCTGGCCGGGTACACGCTCGAGCGCGGCTCAACGCCGAGCCTCCCGCCGGTGTCCCCAGAAGGACTGCGCCAGGCCCAGGCCACGGCCGCTCGCCTGGCCGAGGCGTATGGCATTCAGCGCGTCTCGCTCGCCACCATCGCGGCCTGGCAGCAGGATACGAGCCTCAGCCTGTACGTGCTCGACGTGCGCAGCCAGGCGGAGTACGCTGCCGGGCATCTCCCGGGCGCCATCCATGCGCCGGGCGGGCAACTCGTGCAAGCCACCGACGCCTGGGTGGCAGCGCGTGGGGCGCGGATTGTGCTGACCGACGATACCGAAGTCCGGGCCATCACCACGGCGCACTGGCTGGTGCAAATGGGCTGGGAAGTCTACGTGCTGCAAGACGGCATTGGCGCCGCTGGTATGGCCACCGGTCTGCCACCGCGTGAGGTCCTTGGTCTGGCCGAGCAGGCCGTGGAGACGCTCACCCCACGCGCCCTGGCCGAGGCCCTGCAACGCGGGGAGGCCATCGCTGTGGACGTGGACCATTCCATGGACTACCGCAAGCGCCACCTGCCCGGCGCCCTGTGGGCCATCCGGCCCCGCCTCAGTGCCGTGCTGCCGCACATCCCGGCAGGCCAGCGCGTGGTGCTGTATTCCGAGCATGAGACCCGCGCCCGCCTGGCGGCTATCGACCTGCAGGCCCTATACGCTGGTCCGGTGTCGATCCTCGCCGGCGGCCGCGAGGCCTGGGTGGCGCAGGGCCTGCCGGTGGAGGCGTCGCCGGGGACACCGCCTGACACGGCGTGCATTGATTACCTGTTCTTTGTCCATGACCGGCACCAGGGCAATGCACAAGCCATGCGCGACTATCTATCCTGGGAAGAAGCCCTCCCAGCACAAATTGCCGCCGATGGTGATGCGCACTTCCACGTGCGCGTGCTTTGACATCCTCCCCGGCCTAAAGGCCGGGGATTCCTGTCGCCCCTAATGGGGCGAGCAAGCGTTTAGCCTCTCTGTGTGCCCCACAGCGAGGATATTGATGGCCGCAACCACATCAGCGTGGTAGCTATAGCCACACTGTTCACAGGAGAACAAGGCCTGGTGGGGACGATTCGCTTGCGACACATGCCCGCATGCCGGGCACGTCTGCGAGGTGTAGCGTGGATTGACGGCGATGACCTCCCCCCCACGCCGTGCCTGCTTGTATTCCAGCATGTGGCGGAATGTGCCCCACCCTTGATCCAGGATGGCCTTGTTGAGTCCTGCTTTCTGAGCCACCTTGCGCCCTGGCTCTGCCATCGTGCCACGTGCCGAACGCGACAGGTTGCGTACCTGCAAATCCTCAAGCACGATGACCGCGTGGTTTTTGCTGGTCTCGGTACTGAGTTGGTGCAGGAAATGACGGCGGCAATTGGCAATGCGGATCTCAAGCTGGGCGATGCGTTGCTGATGTTTCTTCCAGTTTTGCGAATACTGCACCATACCCGCCAGCTTGCGCTGCAGACAGGCTTTTTTCTTCTCGACACGCCTATAAGCATTGAGCGGAGGATGCACAGCGCCATCGGAGAAGGCCGCGAACAGGGCGATACCCAGATCAATCCCCACCGCAGCACTGGCAGGATGCACGGGCGCAGGCAGGTCCACCTCAACTTGACAAGCGATGTACCAGTGTTGGCCCTGGCGAGAGACGGTGACGTTCTTAATGGTGCCTTCGATCGGGCGACTCTCCCAGAACTCGACCCACCCAATCATGGGCAGATAGACCTGCCGCCCATCTAGTTTGAAGCCCTGCGGATACCGGAAGCTATCGGCCAGAAACTTCTTGCGATAGCGTGGTGGGGCAGTACGACCAGCGAAGAGATTGGCATAGGCACGTTCCAAATCCTTTCAGCACTGTTGCAGCACTTGCGAGTGCACGCCATGCAACCAGCCGTATTCCTCGCTGTGCCTCCACCAGGCCACCAGCTCGCAGGCTTGGGTATAGGAGAGGCGCGGCACACCAGAGAAGTAGCGGTGCTCGTTGATCGACAACACCTTGTTCCAGACAAAGCGGCAGGCCCCCGCAAAGCGGACAAATTTTGCCCCAGCAGCACGATTGGTCTTCAGCCGATATTTATAGCCCTTGCGTATATACATGCAGAAATTATACCATTAGTCTATGGCACATATAAGAGATGTTCGCACAGGTAGACATGGTGTTTTCGCGTTGCATGTCTATTGAGTCTTTGTGACCAAGTACCGCAGGAGGTGCGGAGCTTTACGGCATCTTTGGTAAACGCTTTTGGCCAGCATTGGCAGACGGCGCGCACGGCAAGTCCTAGCCAACTGGCCTGCGAGCCTGTGGCCCTGGCACGGACGCTTGCGACAATGCGCGTGCGGGGCGAGACGCAGACCCTACGCGCGCAGATACTCCGCCAGGGCCATGCGGGTCGCCTCACGGGCCGCCGCCGTATGGGCCGCCACCTCGATACGGAGATCACTGACGCCAGCCGCGGCATACGCGGCCAGGCCGTCGAGGACCTGGGGCCAACTGCCAATGAGGTGCAGCTCAGCGGGATCGGCGAGGCCTTCTCTGGCCAGCACCCGCGCATACGACGGCAATCCCTGGTAGCGGGCGGAGATCGCTTGTGCCAGGGCAAAGGCGCCGGAGCGGTCCGCGGTCACGCAGATGCGCACGAGGGCCATGACGCGTGGCCGGGGGCGCCCAGCGGCTTCCGCCCCTGCGTCCAGGTGCGGCAAGACATAGGTGGCGATGGTACGGGGGCCACATTGACCCAGCGTGGTGCCCTCGACGCGGGCGCCGGCAAAGCGCAACATGCGGGGGCCAAGGGCCGCGAGGAGGATCGGGGTGTTGGGGGCGTCAATGGCGAGTTGGGTCCGGGTGGTGAGTTGCTCGCCCACCACATGGGCGGCCTGGCCGGCCAGCAACGGTTGCAGACCGTCCACGAACTCGCGTGTAAAGGAAAAGGGGCGGTCCCAGGGGATCCCCATGCGCTCCTCGGCCTGCGGCTTGGACGCCGCGCCGATGCCGAGCGTAAAGCGACCACCGAGGGCGGTTTGGGCGGTCATGGCCTGCTGCGCCAGGTCAATGGGATGCCGCCCGTACAGCGGCACCACCGAAGTGCCCAATTCTCTGAGGTGCGGGGCATCGGCGCCTACGCAGGCGAGCGCCACAATGGGATGGACGGCCATCGCATGGGACACCCAGAGACTGTCGAACCCTGCCGCGTCGGCAAAGCGTGCCACGGCGCGCACGTCCTCCACGGTGGCGAGGGTGGTGCCCCCGGCGAGGCCCCAGCGTACACCCAATCGGTCATGCGCCACTGTCTGCTCCCTCCTTAAGTTGATTGCTGGGCTTTGCGTGCGGCGATCCAGGCGGACACCTGGTCGTAGCAGTGGGCGATGTAATACTCCGCGATGTCGTCAGCCGTGGTGTTCCACACGCCGTCATGGCCGAGAATGTACCGCAGCGCCTCGTCGAGATGCTTGGCGGCATTTGGACGGCCGATGTTGTGCGGATGCAGCGACAGACACATCACGCGCCCGTTTTCCGCGCCTTCCTTATACAGCGTGTCAAACTGATCCTTGATCATTTGCAGGAAGTAATCGGCGTCGCGATTCCAGGCCAACATGCCGGCGTCGTTGGTCTGGCCGGTGTACGGCACATAGATGAATTTCTGGCCACCCCGCACGTTGATGGGCCAGGGCTGATCATCGATGATCCATGAGGTGTGATAGAGACAGCCAGCCTCGGCCATTAAATCGTCCGTGCGAACGGTGTAGCCGGCACCGCCGCCGAGCCGTCCCTTCAGGCGCTTGCCGGTCATGGCCTGCAAATGTGCGATGAAGTCCTGCCAGTAGGCTCGCTCCTGTTCTTCCGTGTAGCGGTAGATCGGACGGCTGTTGTACAGACCATGCGCCATGTAGTCCCAGTTGGCCGCGATCATGGCGTCTTTGATTTCCGGGAAGTGGTCCAGGAGCTCCAGGTTGAGACAGCAGCAGGCGCGGACCTTGTGCTTGTTCAGCACGTCGAGCATGCGCCAGAAGCCGACGCGATTGCCGTAGTCCATGCGCGCATAGTGTGGGATATCAGGCTGGGTCGGCCGGCTCTCCGGCAGGTACTCGAAGAACTCCATATTCGGCGCGACCCAGAACGCCACGCGGGCGTTGTTGGGCCAGCGGATAATCGGTCGCTCCGTGATCGGGGCATACTCAAACCGGCCGGGTGGCAGAGCCATGGGTCTCCTCCGTGCACCTGCGAGGGGTGTACACATACATCAACATTCGCCGTGCGCAGCACTAGGCCGTCTGCGCCTTGAACCAATCGATGATCGCTCTGCCGGTCGCCTTCCACACCCCGGCGTGGGCAGTGATGTGGCCGAGCACTTCGTCGAGATGCCGGATGCGCCACGGCTGGCCCATGATCCACGGATGCAGGTGCAGCACCATCAGCCGGCCGGTGGTCGCGCCGTCGGCGTACAGACCGTCGAACCACTCGCGCCACAGCAGATTGACCTCGTTGATGGTGCGCCGCCCGTGCAGGTGGATGTAGTTGTCGTCGAGAGACGCATGGACCCCGAGCGCATAGAGCTCACCGGTCTTCGGCGTCATCTTGTAGGGCTGCTCGTCGTTGCCCCAGTCGCAGACGTAGCGGATGCCCTCCGCGGCGAGCAGGTGAGGGGTGTGCGGTGTCTCCTGAAAGTCTGGGCCAGACCAGCCCACCGGGCGCCTGCCAGTGGCACGTTCGACCGCCGCGATCGAGTCGCGGATATACTGCCGCTCCTCGTCCTCGGACATGCCGATGTGGATGATGCGCCGGCGCGACAGGCCGTGCGCGATGAACTCCGCGCCGCGCCTCTGCCCCTCCTGGATCAGGAACGGGTAGTGGTCGGCGATGGCCTTGTCGAGCGCCAGGGTCGGCGTGATGCCATATTTGTCCAAGACGGCGAGGATGCGAAAAATACCGACGCGGTTGCCGTACTCGTGGTTGCCGTAGCCGCCGATATCGGGAAAATCCGGCTGGTTGCCGCTCCACAGCCCCTCGGGGCCACCCAAAGGGCTGACCGCCAACGGCGTATTGGACGGCACCTCCCAGTCCCAGTGCTCGAGGTTGACGACGACGGCCAGGGCAACGCGGGCGTTGTCCGGCCAGCGCAGGACCGGGCGCGTGATAATCGGGGACCACGGATACACATCCTGGTCCATACCATAGGTGCGTGTTGCCGGCATAGTTCCACCGCCCTCCCTTGGAGAGTGCTGAGCAATAAGGTGTGGCTGCGGGCCACGGCGCGTCTCCTGGTGATGGTCCAGCTCCCCCTCCGTATGCCGAAGGAGCGGCGACGCCAGGCACGAACATACTACGATTCCTTTGCCACATCAACAGCGCCGCACCACGGACGCCTTCATCCCTCGACACGCTGCACAAATCCTGCGACAATGGCAAGAAAGCACGAGAGGATACGCCGGATAATCCCACGCTCACGACGTATGGCTTTGGCCGCCGTCGAGCACATGTGTGCCTGGTCAACAGCACAGGGACATGCCGGCTCAACAGCCCCAAAGAGGAGAAACGCAACCATGGCTGACACCATTCGCACCGGCATCGTCGGCGCCACCGTAACGCAGGGCGGCAGCGGCTGGGGCGCCAACGCCCACGTCCCTGCGCTCCACCTCCTGCCGGACTACGCCCTCCAGGCCGTCTGTACGGCCCATGAAGATACCGCGCAGGCCTCGAAGGCCACATTCGACGCCGTGTACGCTTTCCACGACATTGACGCCATGGCGCAGCACCCCGAGATCGACCTCGTCGCCGTCTGCGTGCGGGTGCCCGGCCATAAGAACCTCGTGATGGCCGGGCTGCGCGCCAACAAGGCGGTGTTCTGTGAGTGGCCCCTGGGCGCCACCCTGGCCGAGGCCCAGGAGATGGCGACCTACGCCAAGGCGCACGGCCTCAAGACCATCGTCGGCCTGCAAGCGCGTAGCGACCCGACCCTGATGTACGCCCGTGACCTGATCCAGGAGGGTTACATTGGCGACGTCCTGACGGCGAACCTGCGGGTGATCAGCCAGCAGGCGCTGGAGCGCGGTGCCGGGCGCATCTGGCAAGGTGACCGCACGAACGGCGCCAACACGCTCACCATCTCCGGGGGACACGCCATTGACGGCCTGTGCTATGTCCTCGGCGAGTTTGACGCGCTCGCCGCGCGGCTCGCGACGCGCATCCCGGCGTGGAAGAGCACCGAGACGGGCCAGGACGTGCCCGTCGATGCCCCCGACACGATCAGCGTCGCGGGCGTCCTGCAGTCGGGCGCCGAGGTGTCGGTGCACGTCGCGGCCATCCCCTTCCACCCCAGCGGTACACGCCTGGAGATCTACGGCCGCGCCGGCACCATGGTGCTCTCGGCCCCAGGCTCCTTCAACATTGGCCCGAGCGTGTTATCCGCCGCCAAAGGGAACGCCCCGCTGGCTGAGATGCCGGTCCCAGCCCGGTACAGCCTCGTCCCCGAGGGTGCGCCGCCCGGCCCACCACGCAACGTGGCCCAGGCCTACAGGCGCGCCGCACACGCCTTCGCGGCGGGCGCGGGATTTGAGGTGGACTTCGATCTCGCGGTGACGCGCCACAAGCTGATCGACGCGATAGAGCGCTCGTCTGCTGAGGGGCGTGTCGTGAAGCTGTAGGCAGGACATGTTCGGGAGGCGTGCTGAGGTCCGTCACAGCCTCAGCACGCCTAGAGCGCAACGACGATTTCAGGGGCTCGCGTGTCTGATCGAGGCGCGAGTGCCCACAGACCACCACGACGTATAGGACATTCACACGGCCTTTTCCACTCCCCGCGTCGCCTCTGCCCCCCTGCTGCTTGCCAGCCCCGACCCCGCGCTCGCGCACCGCGGCAGGCCGCCGCAGGCCGCGCGGCCTGCCGGGGGCGCTGCCGGCCGGCCGACGAGATACGGCCAACCCTGCGCCTGCACCTCGCGCTCGCTTAGGCCGACGCTGGCCACCTGGGGCGAGGAAAACACCGCGTGCGGCATCGCCGTAGCGTTGCCACGGCGCGGCGTCTGTGGATGCGCCACGTTGTAGGCCACTACCCGCGCGTCGGCGTTGGCGGCGTGCTTGAGCTGGTGCGGATTGGTGATGTCGCCCAGGGCCCAGATGCCGGGGACGCTGGTCTCGTAGTAGGCGTGCGTCTCCCTGGCACTCAGGCCTGCACGCGACTCGTGGCCACGTTATGCCTCTCTCGCCGCCCCTCGGCCAGGTTATGGATGAAATGGTCTCCAGGCGGGATGGCTGGCAGCAAGGAAAGACGTGAAGGAATGGCCAGGATATGCCTCAAAAGTTAGCCAAGTTATGGGTGAAGTCACACCCTGCGACGCGGTTCGTAATACTCCGTGTTCCAGCGTGCAGTCGTCGGACGACGCGGGCTTCATCCTGGCCGGCAGCAATGGGGCGCAGATCGCCAGCACGAGGCCCCGCGCAGGCCTCCAGGAGGCGCAGGGCCAGGAGAACACTCTGCCTCCCCATCGCCTCGTCCCACCGCGAAGGGGTGCGACATTGGTTGCACCTGCTCCTTTTCTCGCAGCGGCCTCCAGGCTTTACGCTCCCACACTCTCCCTCGCTCTCACGCTTTCGCATGGCCGCGGCCTGTCGCCTTTTGTCACAGGGAGCCGTGCCGCGTGACAGCCCTCCTGTTCCAGACAACTCCTGGAAAAACAATATCTTAAAAATAGTCCTCGGGGCTGGCACGGAGTGTGCTTTCTTTACAGGGTGAGACCGACGCAAGGCCGTACGCCCCGGAAGGACGGGGAGAGCGCGGTGCCGGTCTTGCACAGGCCACAGGCACAGCAGGTGGCCAAGACCGGGCAGGCGACTGCCCAATATCACCATCATGACGCAAAGGAGCGACCAATGGAAACGCGCACAAGGACACAGGGAAAAACATGGGTACGGCGCAGCATCGGGGGGGTGCTCATGCTGGCGTTCACGAGCTTCTTCGCACCCGTCCCACCCGCTGATGCGATGCGGCCTGAAGTCATCTACGTCACCGAGTGCAGCCCCGGCACAACGGAGATCGGCGGCGTCTGCTGGCCGGACCCTTTAACAGAGCCTGGCCTTTTACCGGATTCTGGGGATGGGAATACGGGAGGAGGGAATTCTCTTCCCCCCCTATTCGATCAGAGCATGATCGATGCGATAACAGAGCGGATCGAGGTACAGGCTAACCTCCAGGAGCTGAAAGGCCTCTGTACAGCTAACAGGGGAAGATGGGCGCGAGCTACCTTCAAAGACTTCGATTCGGGCATCACTCTGATGGGCTGGGGCTGCCGCAACCCGGGAGCGAGCAGCGGCGCTACTTATACTAGCATTTCCTACTTCGACCAGCACGCCGACTACAATAAGACGTGCCGTTTTTATAATGACGCTGGTTATGAGACGTTCTGCTTCTCCGATCCAGACAGCTTCATTTTCCCTTAATCTAGCGCAAGACGTTTTTTCGGCAAAGTTGTGGTTTGACAGAATTCATGGGTGCGGCAGGGGGATTGACCATCGAGGCCTGGTCCATGGTCAATCCCCCTGCCGCCCATGCTGGGGCTCCAGGCGTAATCGCCGTCATGTCATGCATTATACTTCCCCGGCAGCCGCAGCCCGGCAGCCCTAGCAGCGCCGGCAGCCCGTCCCCTGGCTTCCGCCCTGTCCGTGCCCGGCAGCGCGGCGGCGCGGTGGGTGGTGGACAAGGCCGTTGTAGAGTAGGCTGGGCGGTTGCCCATCCCAGCCCCTCGCCCGATCCGGACAAGGAGATTTCCACCATCCGGCTCTTCCGTTGAGGTGGCTCGTGGTGACCCGCTCCAGATCCGGACCGTGATCCGTGGGCGG
>SXND01000140.1 GCA_005777235.1 Pseudomonadota bacterium | reverse complement strand
TCACAAAGTCCCTGACTCTTGTGATCAGCTCATTCTTGACCTTACTTGCAACGATACATAGTCTAAAGATGATTAATTGGATATTTTTTTATTGGGGTTAGGACGCACATATAGTATTATACACGGAAAGGTTTGGCGTAGGTAGGAAAAGGTAAACCAAAGGGATGCTAATTCCTTGACCGTTGCTGATGATAGGGAGCTTCTATGGTAATCTTGGTTTCACAACTCATGCTTGTTGAGAATTGTACCAGATTTTATACAGTGTGTTCATGGTACGGTCTTGAGGACCAGTTTACCAGAATGAAAATAAGAATTCTTTATGTGACTATCAATTATTTTTTGCCCAAGTAAGGAACAGTTTTGATTCCAAATGATATATTTGTGACAATCAAGAATGACAATTCTTGGCACATTTTTTTCTTGAATGGCTTTTCACTTTTTATGCTTGCTGTAATTATGCATTGAGCTTCACTTGCTCCTGTGGCTCTCCCCAGGAACTCGTGTTAATGAGAGCGCAAAGAATAGCAGGATATGATTGAACAATGCTCTGATGACACAATACCAATGTTTTCTCCTTATGGTCTTATGATTTCCCACTCAAAAGTTAGTGGCTCATTATATTGATCTTGACACTCTTTGATGTGCTTCTTCATTTGAGCCGGAGAATACCTATGGCCCCCATATGCATCCCGAAGACGGGCGGGTGGTGAGCAATTTTATCGTGCAAGCCCTCCGGGGTGAAGATCTCACCGTGTATGGTGAGGGACAACAGACGCGCAGTTTTTGTTACGTGGATGATCTGATGAATGGGCTCATGGCTTTGATGCAGACCTCGGATCAGATTGTGGGGCCTATCAACATTGGTAACCCAGGGGAATACACCATCCTCCAGTTGGCGGAAATGATCCTCAAACTCGTGGGGGGGCGCTCCACCATCGTCTTCAAACCGCTGCCACAAGACGATCCGACGCAGCGCAAGCCTGACATCACGCTGGCGCGGCAGACCCTCGGTTGGGAACCCAAGGTGCCTCTTGCCGAAGGCTTGGAGCGGACCGTGGCCTATTTTCGCACCTTACTTACTGGTTAGACTAGGCCCTAAGAGCCTCTGCAGGGAGGCGATCTATCGGCCCGTCGGCGTTGTCAGGGTGACCGGCCAGTCGCCCCGACTGGGAGAGGCCCTCAGGGGCCAGGAAAGGAGCCGCGTCATGAGCACTCAAGAAGCCCCGGAGACGCTGGAAGGGTGGTATGTCCAGCACGAAGTGTACACGGTTAACTGGCCGCAATGGCGCGCCGTCGAGGCATCCCAACGGGCAGCCATTATCGAGGCAAGTACGACGTGGTGTACGACGCAAGCCATGGAAGGGGATGGGAGTAGTGCCTTCTTTAGCCTCCTTGGCCACAAAGGCGATCTCCTCATGGTCCACTTCCGGCGCAGTCTGGAGGCGTTGAACGAGGTGGAACTCGGCTTCCGACAGACGGGGCTGTTTGCGTATCTCCAGCCGGTGTACAGTTATTTGTCGGTGATTGAGCTTGGTCTATACGAAGTCATTGGAGCCGTGCAACGGACGCTGGCCACCAGCGGCTTGGAGGTAGGCTCGGCGGCGTATGAGACGGCGTATCACCAAGAACTCGTGCAGCAAAAAGCCGCCCTTCAGCCCCGTCTCTATCCTGTCATGCCCACAGGACGGTATCTGTGTTTTTATCCGATGGATAAGAAACGTGGTGAAACCCACAATTGGTATATGCTCTCCATGGAAGAGCGCCGCACCCTGATGCGTGGACACGGGATGATTGGGCGCAAATATGCCGGCAAAGTCACCCAGATTATCAGTGGCTCCGTAGGGTTGGATGATTGGGAATGGGGTGTGAGTCTGTTCGCAGATGACCCGCTGGTCTTCAAAAAGCTCATTTATGAGATGCGTTTTGATGCAGCCAGCGCTCTGTATGCGCTGTTTGGTGCGTTCTATGTCGGGATTCGTATTCCACCGTCTGCTGTTGGGACATGGCTTGTAGGCACCCTGCCAGCCTGCTGAGAGTAAGTGTGGAGACAGACGACGTGGTGTCGTACCCCATGCTATCTGTCGAGAGGGGAAGGATCGCGCGGGGTAAGCCCCTTGATGCTATGGGCATTCGCCATGAACGGGAAGGAAGCCTAGCCATGGATATCAAAAAGATTCTTGCGAACGCGGAGGGCAAGGGCACATTAGTCTGTGCACAATGTGGTAATCGACGCATCATGGATGTGGCGTATTACAGCAATGTGGGAAAGCCGTTAAAAGTGAAATGTAGCTGCGGACATGTGTTCTTCGTGAGTATTGAGGTCCGCAAGTTTTATCGCAAACATACGAAGTTCGCCGGTGAATACATCCTCGTCAGTAAGACCGCGACGCCCACCCTGGAAAAAGGCCGCATGCGTGTGGAAGATCTGTCGCGCACCGGATTAGGCTTTCGGACGTATGACATGCACAATATTCACGTCCAAGATTTGCTGCGTGTGCGCTTTGTCTTAGACGATCCCCAACACTCCAATATCAATAAGAGTGCCGTGGTGCGACGCGTGGAAGGCTTCTATGTTGGGGCCGAATTTCTCGACTTCGATGCGTTTGATGACAACAACCGCACCTTAGGTTTCTATCTGATGCCAAAGTAAGATATCCGCACGGTGTGCCCCTGCCGCCGGGGAGTCCAGCCAGTCCCGCACATTCCAAGAGGAACACGGGGAGGGTGGCCGGAAACCTCCCAATCCTCGGCCTTAGGCGAGGGCCCCTGTCCGTGCGGCGACGGCGGCCAACACATTGCCCAAGAGTTGCAAACCATGGTTGTCTTCCATGGTGAGAATGGATTCGGGATGAAACTGCACGCCTTCGACGGGCAGCGTACGATGGCGTACCCCCATGACCACGTCTCCCCACGTCGCCGTCACTTCTAACACCTCGGGAATGGTATCACCAATCAGCGAATGATAGCGGCCCACCGGCAAGGGCGAGGGTAGTCCAGCGTAAATACCGGTGCCACTATGCTCAATGAGACTCTGCTTGCCGTGATAGGGCCGTGGTAAGACGCGCAACGACCCCCCAAAATACTCGATCATGCCCTGATGCCCGAGGCAAACGCCGAACAGGGGCACGGTGCGATGGAAGTGGTCGATATACGCCATGAGATTCCCGGCATTAGCGGGCGTGGAGGGGCCGGGTGACAGCACCAGCAAATCGGGCTGGGAGTCGGCCACCATAGCCACCGGCACATCATTGCGGTAGACCCGTACCTGGCACTGCAGGCGCTTAAAATAGTCCACCAAGTTAAACGTAAACGAATCAAAATTGTCAATCATGGTAATACGCATCGATCTGACTCCTTACGCAGGTCGCCTAGAGCAGCATTATTCCACACTATCCAGGGCTTCGAGCAAAGCCCGCGCTTTCGCTTCAGTCTCCGCATATTCCGCCGTAGGCTCCGAGTCGTAGAGCAGGGTCGCGCCAGCGCGGACGGACACGTCATAGCTCTCGTCTTCCTCACCCCGACGCACCAGGTGGGCGGTCCGAATGATAATGCCGGTATCGAGCTGGCCGGAAAACGTCAGATACCCCACATTGCCCCCGTAATACCCCCGTCGGCTGTTTTCGTGCAGGGCAATGTAGGTCATCGCGGCAGCTTTCGGGGCCCCGGTGAGTGTGCCAGCATTGAGGCTGGCGAGAAACGCGTCAAACGCCGTCCACCCCTGGGCCAAGCGCCCTTCCACTTGGGCCACAGTGTGCATCACGCGGGAATACTTTTCGACGTAGCGGTAGTCGCTCACAGTCACGCCTGGCTCACACACGCGACTCACGTCGTTGCGCGCCAGATCAATGAGCATATCGAGCTCGGACTTTTCCTTTTCCGAGTTGAGCAGGCGCATCATGTTGTGATAGTCCGCCAGGCTATCCGTCCCACGTGGCATGGTGCCAGAGATCGGCCGCTGCTGCACCAAGCCGTTTTCGACCCGCACGAACATTTCTGGGGAGGCACCAACGAGCGCCTCGTCACCGTAATCAACGTAGAATTGATACGGCGAGGGGTTAATCTCCCGGAAACGTCGATAGAGTTCGATGGGGCTACGATTGTAGTGTCCCTTAAAACTATGTGATAGCACGACCTCGAAAAATTCGCCCAGACGCATTTGTTCCCGGGCGTTGTCTACCGCCAGGACGAAGGCGTCGCGTCCGGTATCCGAGACCATGGCGGGGCGGGGACGGGGCGGCGGGTTCTGCGACGCCGCCGCGGCGGGTGCCGGCAGATCATCGAGACGTTCCCGCAGGAGTGTCGCCACCGACTTGGGGCTATTGAGAAAGTCATACAGGTAGAATACGGCGCGTTCGCGCATGTGATCGTAGGACAGCAGCATGTCAGGCATGAACAAGCGAAAATCCTGCGTCGGAATAGGCGGCAAACGATCAGGTAGTGGTTCAAAGAGCCGCACAAAGTCATAGGCAAAGGCGCCGTAGAGGCCCAGAAAACGATCATCACAGCGGAAGGCGTGCAACAGATTGCGAATGACTTGTGAGATATTATTGAGATGCAGGCGTTCGTCTTCGGCCACGGGGCGCCGCTCACAGGGCACCTGCCCGGTGAGGAGCTGCGGGCCGCGCTGCATGTGGGAGCAGCACGGCAGATCTGCCGCAGTAATCTTCTGCGCCAGAATCGCCTGACCTCGCGCATTGAGCGCATGAATGTAGAAGGTGTCATCTTTCCCTTCCACGAGCACGGGTGGATCAATGACCGCCAGCGAGTAACGCCCGTAGATTGGCGCAATATCGACGGACTCATACAACACCCCGGGACGTCCGGCATTGAGGCATTGATAGAGCGCTAAGGGCGCTAGCCGGGCCTGGGTGTAATCCAGGGAAAAAGCCAGGCGGCGGATGTACCCACGGTTTTGCCCATAGGCAATCAGGTCTTCAGCGGGCGTCAGCGTCAATAAATACGCCAACACCTCAGCCGGTGTCACCGACAGAGAGGGCACCATAGCCATAGCACAGTCTCCAGAGACAGATCAGAGATGTCGCTGCTCACCGCATGCGGGGAGACCCGTACGGCGTCTACACCACAGGCGCAGCACACGTGTTATGCGTATCGGAACGGATGATTACAGGGAAAGCGGGTAAACCATGGAGATGCAGCGCCGGGTTACCATCGCTGCCAAGCGGAGAGACGCCATCGTGGAGCACAGAGGGTCGTTGCGACATGCCGAACGCTGGACGCACGCAGGGGTGTTCGGCGCGCAGTGCAGGGGCTAGGGGTGTTGAGCCGTGGCCATGTGGACAAATCCATACCTCCTTCTCCACAGCATGCCAGCATGAGAAACAATAGCTATGATATTACGCACTATACAGGGAGGGCAGAAGTTTTGTCAACCGGATTTTTCGCATCCGTCAGAGGAAACTCTGGTGGGTCCGATGGCACGCACAAGGCGGCACGTGCCAGGAGAGGCCCGTATACCATACGCGGGAGGCGTCCCTGGATACCTATCTCAACGTCGCTGGTCATTGTCACCACGGGAAGAGTCCCCTCATCCGCTCGGCTGTTTAGCACGCGGGCCTGCGTACCCACCAGGCCCATGCACTGCATGGCACGGACACCGCGTCGCTTCTGTTCCCCCTGCCGCTCGCCAGACATACCATTGGTATCCTGGGCAGCCCAACCGCACCGTTGCGAGGCAGGGCAAACGCGTGCGGCGCTCCTCCGCGGTCTCGTGGGCAGGCAGAGCGCCCCACGGCCCCGCGGCGCCACCACACTCCCCGCTGGCACCCAGCCCGCGAGCCAGGGCAAACGCGTGGCCAGATGGCGCGACAACGCGCGGATTATTCATCGGCGGAAGCGCTGTGATTGCAGTCTCTTCCAGTTGAGATTGAGGGTTCTTGAGCATTTTTTCAATGAGGAGTGCCCAATCCCTATGCAATGCCATATCACCATTGAGCAGAAAAAATGTCCGGGAGGGAAAATGATAGTAGGGACAGGCAAATTGCGTGGCTTGACATCTGCGGATCTGGGCATAGTATGTCTCCTCGCCGAGTGATCGGCCTAACGTGCTGTGCAGCCGTCAGTCGCGTGCAGATGGTCGGCTACAACAGATGGTTAGGTCTCCAGCATTGAAAACTCGGCGCCATACCTCACGAGGCCACGTATTCCTCTCAGAGAGCCTGGTTGTAGCTCCAGCACCATGAACGCCTCGTCCATGCCATACTCGTTCGTAAGACCAGCGGAAAACGCCCGCCGGCAACTGAACCGGCGATAATATCTTGGCTGGCCGAGCACGACCATAAAATCGAATGCCGCTCGTCGGCAATGGTCGATTCCCTGCTCTATAAGATGGGCGCCTATACCTTGCCGTTGATATTCGGGCCGCACCGCGACAGGTGCGAGGCCGACACCACGTACTGAGCTTATTTTTGGCTCGATGGACACTGGACTAAATAGCACATGGCCGACAATCCGCTCCTCCAGCACCGCCACCAGCGACACTGACGCGTTACGGTTGCTCCGGAGCGCATCGACGAGACGAGCTTCGGCTCCGGTAGGAAACGCAGCGATGTGCACATCGCGGATGCCCGCGGCGTCCGCGGCGTGTTCGGGTCTAATGTGTAGCATCAGATCGACCCCTCTCTTGAGTCCCAACACGCAATAGAGAGCAAATCGCGGCATCCACCTGCAGATACCTCGACCTCACTGTGAAGATCTATTGCCTCTCGTAGAGTCTCTTGGGCAGGCATGCTGCGTCTACACACGCATCTCCATACACGAACGAGCGCAGACGCGACGCCCCTTGCTGACTGGTCACCCCACAGAGCCTGCCGGCATCGAGCACCTGCGCGGCGGCGAGGATGGCTGTCGCCGCTGGCGTGCCGGCAATCACTCTCAGCACCGCGGGCACGTGCCAGTGCGTGTCATTCCCGCCAACGTAGACCAGGGCATCAACCTCGGCATCATTGAACGACAGCGCCGACTCGGCCCGGCGATCCTGCGACATATCAGAGACTTGCACCGCTGTGCGCATGCCCAACTCCTCGCACAATTTCGCCGCCAAGGCCATAGCAGCATGCGGCGCCCCGCCGCCGTACTTGGTCAGGATGACGCCATCCGCCGCTAGACCCCATTTGGCCTGCTGCGCTGCCAACATAGCATTACGGGTACGATCGTCGTTGTCTGAACCGGCCATGGTGGCCATGGTGCCGACCAGGGTGATTTTGCCTGCGCGGTGCCAGCGGTACAGTTCCAGAAGAATCGGATGATTCTAATAAAAATACGTCTCCACCGCACGGCTGCTGTAGCTCGTGACCAGGGCACCGTCCAGCCACTCGTTGGGATGGAGCAGCACTGGGGCCATGCCGGCAGTGTTGGCGCCGTAGAGGATCTGCTCGTCTACCTCCGCCACCCGCTGCCGCGAATGAATCTAGCCAATGGAGGCCAGGCGCGGCAGCCCCGCACGGCTGGCATCGACCGGCCCCAGACTGTCAAACACCTCGGTCTCAGATGCTGTCGCAGCGCCTCCTCAGAGACTTCGAGGACGGTGCCGTGCCACTGCGTGGTCGCGGCGAAGCGCAGATCAGTACGCGGATGGTACGCTAGAGTTAGACGCCTAGGTCTCATCCATCGTTTGTGGTCTTGCCTGGAGGCGGGTAGGGCGAGCCTCCATGTGCGCATGTGCGCTCCTGCCCTTGGCTGGGACGACGTATTATCGAACTGGGCGACGGTGCTGTCAATGCGCCTGCCCGCGCTCCCCGAGACATGTCGGCCGTTGCTCGCCCCAACGAAATCCGCCTTGTCCTGGCCTTCCTGGGCGTGCTATATGTGCACGATTATGAGGCGGCGTGCGCCAGAAGCCCTCGCACCAGCATTCACCTGAGGAGAACACTGCGTGGATCTGCAACTCACCGGTAAGAAAGCCATCGTCACGGGCTCTAGTCGTGGCATCGGGCGGGCCATTGCCCGCCAGCTCGCTCTTGAGGGCTGCGACGTCGCCATCTGCGCCCGCACGGCGGGGCCGTTGCAGCAGGCGGCGGCAGAGTTGGCCACGGAGTCGGGCCGCAAGGTTGTACCAATCGTCTGTGACACCCTGAACGCCGACTCCATCAAGCATTTTGTCGCCACGGCGGCGCAGGAACTGGGTGGCATCAACATTGTGATCAACAACGCCGCCCGCGTTGGCGGTACGCCCGGGACGATTGAGACGGTGAGTGATGCCGACGTACTGCGCGACTTCGAGGAGAAAGTGGTGGGCTACCTGCGTACCGTGCAGGCCGCTATCCCGTACCTCAAGCAGGCGGGCTGGGGACGTGTCATCAACATCAGTGGCGGCGCCGGTCGCGCCCCCGGCACTGGCGTGAGCGGTGGCATCCGTAACATCGGCACGGTCAACCTGACCAAATCCATGGCCAATACGCTCGGGCCCTACGGCATCAACGTCAACGCCATCTACCCTGGGCAGACGATCACCGAAGCCACGTTTGAACGCTACGCCGAGCAGGCCCAGCGCGAGGGCACCACCGTCGAGGCCCTCCACCAGGCCGCAGACGCGCGCACCGTGCTCAAACACGTGGTGACCGCGGCGGACATTGGTTGCTTCGTGGCGATGCTCTGTTCGCCACTCTCCATCGGCGTACACGGCGAAGCCATTGGTATTGACGGCGGCAATCGCGCCGACATGCATTACTAGCGGACCGAACATCCAGGAGATCCCTGCATGCGTCAGGGCTCGGGTTTTGCGTATGGTGGCGGCGAAGACTGCATGAGTTACAAGTGCGAGGGCTGTGGCCAGCGGGTGCGCGTCACCCCGGCCCAGGCCAGGCATTTTCGTGGCGCCGTGACGGCCTGCTCCAAGATCTGTGTGCTACAGGCGCACACCAAACGCACCGCGCAGCTCCAGCGGGACCGGGACGGGCTGATACCGTAACCCTGAGGGGCTTGGTGCGCATAAGGGGCAGGGTCGTGAGCCAACCAGAGAGCCGACCGCCAGACACCCAGGACGAGCCGCCAGCGGCACAAGTGCCACCATGGGTCTGGGCGCCCCTCGCGGCCTTGCTGCGCCTGCGGACGTTTGCGGCCCTGCGCCACCACGAGTTCCGCCTGCTCTGGGCCGGACAGGCGTCCACCGCCATGGCCATGTGGATGGACCAGGTGGTGCGCGGATGGCTCATGTACGAGCTGACCAATTCGCCTGTGCAACTCGGCCTGGTACACGGCATGCAGGCTCTGCCGATTCTGCTGCTGTCCCCCATTGCCGGCAGCGTTGCCGACCGCTACCCGCGCAAGCTGTTGGTGCTGCTGGCCCAGGGGCTGGCCGGGTTGGTGTACGCGCTGCTCGCCTTGCTCATCCTGACCGGCCACATTCGGCCCTGGCACGTCTACGCCACCGCCTTCGTGATGGCGATTGTGCAGACGTTCCATCAACCCGCCCGCGCCGCCATGGTCGCCGATGCGGTGCCGTCTTGCCACCTGACCAACGCTATTGGCCTGGCGTCCATCATGTTTAACGTGGCCCGCAGCACTGGCCCAGCCCTCGCCGGCGGTCTGATTGCCACACTGGGCACGGCCAGTTGCTATGTCGTCCAGACGGTTTGCTATCTGGTCGCAGTCAGATGGACCTTACAACTCCGCCCAGAAACCCGCCCTGCCACCAGCCCGCGTGACGGCTCGACGCTGGCGCTCTCCTTCCGGCAGAGCATCGTCGAGGGCTGGACGTTCAGTTGGCGCAACGAGACGGTGCGCACGGGGCTGCTCATTACCATGTGCGCCTCGTTGTGCATCATGCCCTTCACTACTCTTTTACCCATCTTTGCGCGTGATCTCTTGGGCGTCGGGGCCACCGGCCAGGGTGGACTGCTGACCGCGATGGGCCTGGGCGCCTTGTGCAGCGCTGTGCTCATCTCGTCTTTGGGAGACCAGCTGCCGCGCGGCTGGCTCATGCTGGGGGGCGTGACCGTGTACGGGCTCAGCGTCATGGCCTTCGCAGCCTCCCCCTCGTTCCGGCTGTCGTTGGGATGGATGACGATTGTCGGCCTGGCCCATGTGAGTTCCTACGCCCTGGTGCAAACCGTCATTCAGACCTACTCCCCATCCGCCTTGCGCGGGCGGACTATGGCCTTGTTTCATATGAGCACGGTGGTGCTGACCGTAGGCAGCGTGCTGGCCGGGATGCTGGCGGCGTTGGTGGGGGCGCGCTAGAACACTGATCAATTACTGGGACAGCGGTCCGAAACGGGTCGACACCACTGGGCTCTTTGTGATCTGATAGGTGGGCAATACCGTCACCTGCCACCTGGAGGAAGGAGCTCCGCATGTGGAATCCACCCATCGCGTTG
>SXND01000139.1 GCA_005777235.1 Pseudomonadota bacterium | reverse complement strand
TTTCAACAGATCGTCACACAGACAGAACGTCGCGATAATTTTGTCGTCCATGGGCTGGCTCCTCCTGAGGTGAAATGGGTGATTTCACCGTCACTGTGAGGCAGAAGCCCATGGATTTCAATAGGTGGCAACTTGGGTTATATAGGTATCTTTCAATTGATGGAAGGTGAATTCGCTGATCAGTATATTCGTTTTATAGAGCTTGTTGGCACTTTCGAGACGTGACGCTAAATTGACCCCATTGCCAATGACGGTATAGTCCATGCGCTGCAACGAGCCGATATTGCCCGAGACCACTTCATCGGTGCTGATGCCTATGCCGATATCAAGAGGCGTATGGGAGTGTTGGAGACGCTGCTGATTGAAGTCCCGTAAGACTCGCATCATCTCCACCCCAGTTTTCACCGCCCGATCCGCATCCTCTCCACTGCTGAAAGGGGCTCCAAACACCGCCATGAGCGCATCGCCAATATATTTGTCGAGAATGCCATCGTACTTCAGGACCACATCCGCCATACGGGTGAAATACTCATTGAGCATCACCACGGTTTCGTGGGCGCCCATACGCTCGGTCAGCCCCGTAAAATTGCGGATGTCTGCAAAAAGGATGGAGGCCACTTGGAGCTGCCCGCCTAACGTCTCCTCGCCGGACTCCAGCAGCTTCTCGACCACCTCTTTTGTCATATAACGCGTCATGGTACTTTTAATGCGTTTTTCCCGCGTGATATTTTCAAAAACGAGCATCGAGCCCATGCGCTCGTGCTTGACATTCAACAGAGGCACGACGGTGCAATTGACCGAGACCGTGTGCTCGTTCGGCAGCACAATGTCTGCATCCATGGTGATATTGGATGTTCCGGTGGCTAACACGCTCTGTAACTTCTGCAGCACCCAGGCATTGTCTCCCGCAAAAAACGTCGACGCGGCCCAGCCAATGCTCTGCTGCGTGGTCGTGTGGAATATGCGTAACGCTGCCTCATTACAGGTCACAATCGTGTGGTCGGCATCCAGGGTGATGACGCCATTACTGAGGCTGAGCAAAATACTCTCGTTATAATTTTTGATGTTCAACACTGCCTCAAATAGCTGGGCATTGTCCAGGGCAATCGACGCGTGCGCTGCTAAGGCGCGCAGGTGTGTTTCATCCGCCGACGTAAAAAAACCACCGTGTTTGTTGAGGGCTTGAATGACCCCAAGGACTTTGCCTGCTTTGTTAATCAAGGGGTGACACAGGATAGAGCGCGTGCGGTACCCGGTCATGTGATCCATCACCGGGTTGAAACGGCTCTCGGCATAGGCATTAGGGATGTTCAGCATTGCACGGGTGGTAAAGGCCGCACCGGCAATCCCGACATGGCTGGGAAAACGGATGTCGCGTCCGGTCTCGCCCTCCGCCACTGGAGCCCACAGCTCGCGCGTGTGCTCATCGTACAGGAACAATGTACTGCGATCCGCTTTCAGCACGGTGGTGCTCGCAGCCACGATGCGCTGCAGGAGGGGCTGCAATGGCAGCTCCGTCGACATCGCCATGCTAACTTCGAAGTAGGACGCGATGTTCTGGCGTGCCTGATCCAGGAACGTCGCCAGGCGACCAATTTCATCGACGGCTTTGACCCGAATCACGGTCGTGTAGTCGCCGGCGCCGAAGTGCTCGGCCTGGGTAGCCAGTGCACGAATTGGCGTGGAGATGGCCCTTGCACACCACACGATGAGAATGACGATGCTGAGCAAGACCAGGCCGTAGACCAGCCCACTGACGGTGAGCAATTGTTGTGCGGCGTCGAGCAAATTGGCTCGACTGACCAGAGAGACAATCAATAACTCATTGTCTCCAAAGGAGGTTGCGCTACTCAGAGCCAGCCACGCGGCGCCGTGCAGCGAGACGACGTGGAAAGACTCCGTCTGGCGCTGGAGCACCAGCATGCGCGGGGCGCTCTGAGCGGCTTCGGACGCTACGGCCAGGACGTGGGAGGTCTCCCGGTCGACGATCAGCACCATGCCGGAGTCAAAGCTCCGCTTCTTCAGCTCGCGCTGTTCGCTGCGCAGCACGGCATGGAGCGCGCTCGGATTGATGAGACCTATGGCCATGCCGCGGTACTGCGCCTGCGCGTCCACGATAGGGAAAGAGAGGACAATCGTACGGAGAGTGTGCACACCGATCTGCAGATCTTGCCATTTGCTGATCGCCACCTGCGTGCGGTCGAACGTCTGGTAGGCGGGAAACCTCATACCAACCGTGTCCTGGAGTCTGTTTGTTTCCCCGGCTTTACTCTTGGTATTGGTGCGCAGAATGGTTCCCGCGCTATCGAGCACAAACAGGGGATGGATGAGATGCGTCTCGGACGCCACGGTCTCCATATAGGTGGCCATGGCGGCGGGATGCTCAACGACGTCGACCCATTCCTGGCGTTCCTTCCAATTAAACACCTGGTCAATAGCCTTAAAGAACACCTCGTTGAGCTGATTGGTGGTCTGACGGTTCAGATAGGCGATGTCAATTTCATTGAGCGTGATCCACGATTTTCGAAAGTGCAGATAGCTATACATCGAGAGCAAGACGATGGGGACAAGAGCGGTGAGCCCCAACATGACCAGCAACCGCTGCCTAATACTCTTAAACATCCCTTGTTATCCCCAAAGAGCCCTGGCGTGCTGCGAGTCTGTACGTGCACATCGCTCATGGCCCTCACATCCATGCAGACGCCGTGGACGATGACCGGGCTCATTGGCGCTTGAGTGTGACCATGCCTTGCAGCTGTCCGTGCTTCTTCAGCGGCACGTCTTGCTGTGCGCCCAGCTTGAGGGACACCTCAAGGCGTTCGTACTCTGGCAGCCATATGACGATCGTGGTCAATGGTGCGGGGAGCGTCGTCAAGGCGAAGTCCCAGACCTGCGCGCCATTAAATTCTAACTCCTTGTAATACCGGGACGTGAGGGAAGCGACATGGAGTTGCATGCCCGGATGAATCTTACACCCAATACGGAGAACCTCACCGACGGGCCATGAGATGGGATACGTCTCGGTAAAGGTCGAACCCGGCGGAGCCAATCCCAGATCGAACTGCACTTGCAGGCGTTTGTCGCTGGCATAGACATTATGCGCGATGCTCGCCGAGTTTTTGAAACGTATCGACTCGCCCGGCGAACCAGCGATGATTTTGCTCAACCTCTTCTCTCCACTGCTGTCCACCTGCAGAAAGGCTTTCCCTTGCTGGTCAATGGTGAGGGCTTGCCGCAGTGTCCGGTCTTCAGGAAAGTACAGGAGACCAACATCAGGAGGGGCCGCGAGGAAGCGGAATTGCCCTGACAGCGCCGCCGAGACCGCCGGCGGCCTCTCCTGGGTAGCGACGGGCATAGTCAGCGGCGGCACAGGGATGGGCTCCGTCAACGATTCCATAAACGCGACCAATGCGTCCATCTCCTCGGCGGTCAGCTGTAAGGGTTGTATCTGGAGGTCGATGCCTTCTTGGCGTTGGCCCCCTTGGTTGTAGAACTGCACGACCTCCCGCAGCGTGTTGAGGGAACCATTGTGCATATACGGGGCCGTCAGTGCCACATTGCGGAGCCCTGGGGTCTTAAAAGCGTGCTGGAAGTGGCCGCCCGATTCAAACTGGCCGCGCCCGAGATCGTCAGTCACCAGGCCGATGTTGTGGAAGCTCTCATCGGTGAAGTTGGCGCCGTCGTGACAGGCAAGGCAGTTGGCCTTGCCGACAAAGAGCCTCAGGCCCTGCAAGGCTCTGGCACTCAGGGCGGTCTCGTCTCCCCGGAGATAGCGGTCGAAGGCCGTATGGTGCGTGATGAGTGAACGGACAAACGCCCCAAGGGCTTTGCCGATCTGCTCAGCGCTCAGACCAGGCGGAGAGAGTTGCTTGAAGGCTTCCGCATAATAAGGCATGGCCTTGAGACGCTCGACCATCGTCTGCGGCGGCAGATCCATGGCATTGGGGCTCTTGATCACGTCGAGAACCAGGGTCTCGAGGTTCGTCTCTCGTCCATCCCAGAACAAGACGCGATGCCATGCCAGGTTGGACAGACCGGACGCATTACGCGGCACGATGTGGCCACGGTCAGCAATGCTGCGCGGGCGACCGTCGCTGAAACCCTGCGTGGGATTGTGACAGGTGGCACAGGACATCTGTTGACTCTGCGACAATTGCCGTTCGAAGAAGAGGGCTTTGCCGAGAGCGACTTCTGTCGCTGAGGGCGGGACGCCAGCAGGATAGATGATCGCCTTGGAGTCCGGGATGGCCAGCCTCCCAGCTGCGATCAGACGCTCCAGCTCCGTGCGCAACGGTGGAGGCGTGGTCGGCCCAAGCGTGTCTCCCTGGAGAGCTGGCGTCGGCGTTTCGCCCAGGCCCTGGTGCGGGCAGACCAGAAGAAGGCTCAGGAGCAAGGTGATGACCAACACTGGTGTGTACACCATGCGTGCCATAGAAAATCCTCGTTGGGGACTGCCAACTGCAGTCGGCAGAGGCAACCGCGTGTACCGGCTTGACTGGCCGTGTTCTGCAGCGTACGATAGGAGACGTTGTGGTTCTTTTATTACCTATATATAAGGCAAAGAGGTCCGGTCACGTACCTCTCGTGCGGTGACACACGCAGGTGCCGGTCCCTAGAAGCCGCCTGGTTTACCTGGCGGAGTCGTCACCGCCGTCTGCCCCGGTCGCGGATAGACCTGCGTCACCAGGGTACGATGCCCCGGCGCAGTAATACGCACATGGAGATGCGGCGGACGGCCTGGATAGTGCCCTGGGACGTCGGTCGCATACTGAGAACGTCCCTCAGCCCCGGCGGGCTGCATGGCACGATGGGCGCTGTCGTAGTCGCCCACGGCATTGGCTGACCACCGCTCCAGCCGCGCTGTGGCGAGCGGGCGGCAGTCTAAGGCTGAACGCACACTACCCGACAGGCGGAATCCCACTCCTGTGGTATCACGCACTGGCGCATTGGGCTCGGAAAATGCCCCCAGGCTGTCAGGGAACGTCGGCGGGCAGTCAGAAGACGCGGCGGACGCGGCGTGGGATGCCAGCCCTCCTGCAAGCAGAAACACCAGGAACACCATCAGCTAGAAGCCATGGTGCTGTCGCTTGGGCATGTGTCTCCCTTATTCCCGACGCGAGCGTGAGCGCCAGAAACTATCGTGCGGGTATCCCGCCCCAGTGTCAAGGCCTCTGACGACCCCAGCTTGACTTCCGCCGCTATCCGGGCTAGAGTATGCCAACGTTCTCTTTAAGATCGTCCTGCGAGGCGAAGAAGGGAAGATTTATGCAGGGACTCTCTCTATACGATGCTTCACCTCCTTGTCCTGTACAAGGGGGTTTTTTTTTACCTCCTGCCTGTAAGGGAGTGCCCACGGGACAGGAGGAGCACAATGGTTGAACACATCAAAGCCCAGGTGATGGACGCCGCCACTATGCAGCGCGGTCTGCGGCGGATTGCGCACGAAATTGTTGAGCGTAATCACGGCGCCACCAACCTGGTGCTGGTGGGCGTCCGCACCCGTGGGGCACCGCTGGCGCAGCGTTTGGGCGTACATCTGGAGCAGATCGAAGGCTATACGGTGCCCGTGGGCGCGGTGGATATTACCTTGTACCGTGATGACCTCAAAGGCCGCATGAGTCGCCCGATGCAAGCAACGGATATTCCCTGCTCACTGGAAGCGAAGCATGTGATACTCGTAGATGATGTGCTCTATACCGGGCGCAGCATCCGGGCGGCCATGGACGCGCTGGCCGACTTTGGACGTCCGCTGTCGATTCAGCTCGCGGTGCTCATTGATCGGGGGCACCGTGAGCTGCCGATTCGCGCCGATTACGTCGGGCGCAATCTGCCCACGGCCCGGCAGGAGCAGGTGCGCGTGTTGGTCCAGGAAGTGGATGGCAGCGATGCGGTCACCATTCTCGCCAGGGAACCTGAAACGGCAGCGTGAGACCGCGCCAGGAAAGAGAGAGCCGCATGAGTAGCATGGATTTCCGTGGTCGCGATCTCCTGGGCATCGCAGAGTTAAGCGCTGAGGACATTCAGTACATTCTCGATGCTGTGCCGCCGTTCAAAGAAGTGTCCGAGCGTGAGATTAAAAAAGTGCCGACGCTGCGCGGCAAAACCGTCATCAACCTGTTTTTCGAGCCCAGCACGCGCACCCGTACTTCCTTTGAGATTGCCGGGAAACGTCTCAGCGCTGATGTCATTAACATTTCCGTGGCTACCAGCAGCGTGAGTAAAGGCGAAACCCTGCGCGATACAGCCGAAAACCTGCAGGCCATGCAGGCAGATGCGCTGGTAGTCCGGCACAGTGCCGCTGGCGTGCCGCATCTGTTGGCGCGCTACCTACCCTGTCCGGTGATTAATGCCGGGGATGGGGCGCATGAGCATCCCACCCAGGCTCTGCTCGATTTGTACACCTTGCAGGAAAGACTCGGCCCGCTACGGGGCCACACGGCGCTGATTGTCGGGGACATTGCGGCTAGCCGCGTGGCGCGCTCCAACGTACTGGCCATGCGCAAAGTCGGTATGCACGTCTGCGTCTGTGGTCCGCCCACCATGCTGCCCCTGGGTATTGACGAGATGGGTGTGGAATGGACGACCGATTTTGACACGGCGATTCAAGGGGCCGACGCGGTGATGATGCTGCGTATCCAGCGTGAGCGCCACGGCGAAGTGCTCTTTCCTTCACTGCCGGAATACGCCGAGCGCTATTGTCTGACCAGTGAACGGTTGCAGCGCGCCAAATCCGGCGTGCTGGTCATGCATCCCGGACCGATGAATCGTGGCGTCGAGATTGCCCCGGAGGTCGCCGATGGCCTGGCCTCGGTGATTTTGACGCAGGTGACCAACGGCGTAGCAGTGCGCATGGCCCTGCTGTATTTACTGCTGGGAGGGAACTAAGGTGGACCTCCTGATTCGGGGCGGACGCGTCATTGACCCGGCGCAGGGATTGGATCGCCAGGCGGACGTGTGGATCGTGGACGGCAAAATTCGCGAGATTGGGGTGGATGTCCGCCCACCTCCTGATACGCTACAACCTCCACCGCGAGTCATCGAGGCGCGGGGCTGTGTGGTGGCGCCGGGTTTTTTGGATATGCACGTGCATCTACGGGAACCAGGCTTCGAGCATAAAGAGACCATCGCCACGGGCTTGGCAGCAGCGGCGGCGGGTGGTTTTACGGGTGTCGCGGCGATGGCCAATACCAAGCCCGTCAATGATACGCCGGCGGTCACCGAGTTTATCCTGCGCCGGGCGGCGGCCGTGCACGGGACACGCTTGTTCCCGATTGGGGCGGTGTCGGTAGGGCTTGAGGGCAAGGAATTGGCCGAAATCGGTGGTATGCACAAAGCGGGTATTGTGGGGCTCTCCGATGACGGCCTGCCGGTGATGAATCCCCGCCTGATGCGCCGGGCTATGGAGTATAGCTGCATGTTCGATCTGCCGATCCTGTCGCACTGCGAGGATCAGCGCCTAGCGGCGGGCGGCGTCATGCACGAAGGCGCGGTAGCCACGGCCCTCGGCTTACTCGGTGTGCCGGCGCTGGCCGAACATGTCATGGTGTACCGCGATATCCAGCTTGCGGCCTTGACCGGAGCGCGTCTGCACATCCAACATGTGAGTACGACCGAAGCGGTGGAGTTGATACGCCGCGCCAAAGCCCAGGGTCTGCCGGTCACAGCCGAAGCGTGTCCGCATCATTTCACCCTGACGCATGAGGCGGTGCGTGGATACAATACACACACCAAGGTCAACCCACCTTTGCGTACCGCTGCAGATGTGGCGGCTATTAAGGCGGGCTTACAAGACGGCACGCTTGACGTCATTGCCTCGGACCATGCGCCGCACCATGCCTCGGAGAAGGACCAGGATTACGCCACGGCGCCCTCGGGGATGATTGGTCTAGAGACGAGCGTTGGCTTGTCCCTGCAACTCTATCATGACGGCCTCCTATCATTACCCCAGGTGATTGCCCACTACACCGCCCACCCGGCACGTATCTTAGGTGTGCCCTATGGCACCTTACGGGTGGGGAGTAGTGCCGACGTGACCATGCTTGACCCCGAGCATGTCTACGAGGTGGCTGCAGCCACACTCCGCTCGCGCAGTAAAAATAGTCCGTTTCTCGGTTGGCGCTTGCGCGGCGCGGCCGTGGCGACGATTGTCAGTGGCGAAGTCATTTTTGAGCGTTGGTGAGGGAAAAGCATGCGGGCACTGCTGGCCTTGGCGGATGGCACATACTTTGAAGGCGAATCCTTTGGCGCCCGCGGAGAAGCGCTAGGGGAAGTGGTGTTTAACACCAGTATGATGGGGTATCAAGAAATTCTCACAGACCCTTCCTACAAAGGGCAAATCGTCACTATGACCTACCCGTTGATCGGCAATTACGGGATCAACGACGAGGATTTTGAGTCGCGCCTGCCCTGGGTAGAAGGCTTTATCGTCAAAGAGTGTAGCCCAGTGGTGAGCAATTGGCGGGCGCGCCGCAGCCTGCCGGATTTTTTGCGCGACTATGGCATTGTCGGTATTGAGGGCATTGATACGCGCACCTTGACCCGGCATTTACGGGACCACGGAGCCCAGGAAGGCATTATATCGAGCACCGAACTCGACCCGGAAGTGTTGGTGGCGCGCGCCCGTGCGGTGCCGGCGTTGAGCGGACGCGACCTGGTGCAAGAAGTGACCTGCGCGGCCTCGTATGTCTGGGACGGCGGCCCCTCAACATTGGTCGAAACGCCACCACCCGCGGGGCGCATCCCCCACGTTATTGCCTATGATTACGGCATTAAGCGTAACATCCTGCGCCGTTTGACCGACTGGGGCTGTCGAGTGACCGTGGTGCCGGCCACGACGCCAGCCGAGGCAGTCCTGGAGCAGCAGCCCGATGGCATCTTTTTATCGAATGGACCCGGCGACCCGGCAGCGTTACCGTACATGATTGCGCAAGTGCGCCAATGCCTTGGGGTGAAGCCCGTCATGGGCATCTGCCTTGGGCATCAGATCCTGGCGCTGGCCTGTGGGGCCCAGACCGTCAAGCTGAAATTTGGGCACCATGGCGGCAATCAACCGATTCGGGACTTGCGCACGGAGCGGGTGCTGATCACGGCAGAAAATCACGGTTTCGCCGTCGATCCTGCCACACTGCCCGATGCCCTGGAAGCGACCCATATGAATCTCAACGATGGCACGGTGGAAGGCATCCGCCATCGGGAATTGCCGGTGTTTTCTGTGCAGTTCCATCCCGAGGCCTCGCCCGGACCGCATGATGCGCGGGCGCTCTTTGCTCCGTTTCTCGCCAGCATGTTGCCACGTTCGTAGGGGGACCGCCGTGCCGAAGCGTCAAGACATCGACACCATTTTGCTCATTGGTTCCGGCCCGATTGTCATTGGCCAGGCGTGTGAGTTTGACTATTCCGGGACGCAAGCCTGTAAAGCCCTCAAAGAAGAAGGCTACCGGGTTATCCTGGTGAATAGTAACCCCGCTACCATTATGACCGACCCGGAGCTGGCGGATCGCACCTATCTGGAACCACTGACGCCTGAGATCCTCACGAAAATTATTCGCCGTGAGCGGCCCCAGGCCCTACTGCCAACCATGGGCGGGCAGACCGCCCTCAATCTCGCCGTCACGCTGGCCGAAACCGGGGTACTCGCACACTATGGCGTTGAGCTGATTGGTGCGAAGCTTGAGGCGATTAAAAAGGCCGAAGACCGCGACCTGTTCAAGCAGGTGATGCAAGCCATTGGCCTGGTGGTGCCGCGTGGAGTATGCCTTACCAGCGCGGCCGAAGGGCCAGCCGTCATCGCGGAGCTGGGACTGCCGCTGATCATCCGCCCCTCCTTCACGCTCGGCGGCACCGGTGGCAATGTGGCGCGCACGGTGCAGGAATTTGAGGAATACCTGCAGTGGGGGCTTACCGCGAGTCCGCAGCACCAGGTACTGGTCGAAGAGTCAGTGCTGGGCTGGAAAGAGTACGAGTTGGAAGTGATGCGTGACCTGGCGGACAACGTGGTCATTATTTGCTCCATCGAAAACGTCGATGCTATGGGCGTGCATACCGGCGACAGTATGACCGTGGCGCCAGCGCAGACCTTGAGTGATCGCGAATACCAGCACATGCGGGATGCCGCGGTGCGCATCATTCGCGCCATTGGTGTGGAAACGGGCGGTTCCAATATCCAGTTCGCGGTGAACCCGGTGAATGGGGACATGGTGGTCATCGAGATGAACCCTCGCGTGTCGCGCAGTTCCGCTCTGGCCTCCAAGGCCACGGGCTTCCCCATCGCCAAAATTGCCGCCAAACTGGCAGTGGGCTATACCTTGGATGAACTGCGCAACGATATTACACGCGTCACCCCAGCGTCGTTTGAGCCCACCATTGACTACTGCGTCGTCAAGATGCCACGCTTTGCTTTTGAAAAATTTCCTGAAACCGATCCTACCCTGACGACGCAAATGAAATCGGTCGGCGAAGCCATGGCTATTGGGCGTACCTTTAAGGAAGCCTTGCACAAAGCCATGCGCTCACTGGAAACCGGGCACTACGGCTTTGAGACGCCCGTGCTGGAGGGCCAGAGCGCGGCGGACATCACCACCAATCTGCAACACAAGCTCAGCACGCCGCATGCCGAACGCCTGTGGTATGTCGCTGAAGCCCTGCGGCGCGGCATGGCGGTGGAGATCGTGGCCCAACTGACGAAGATTGATCCCTGGTTCCTGGTGCACATCCAGCAGATGGTGGCGTATGAAACGGAACTCACGCGCCTGGCCACGTCTGATGCCAACGGCATGCCGATGTTCGTGGAGGCGGCGCTGCGGCGCGCCAAGCAATATGGCTTCGCGGATCGACGTCTCGCCGCCCTCCTGACGCCGGGGCATGGTACGCTGGCGCAGGCCACGCAGCATATCCGGGCTCTGCGCCAACAGCAGCACATTACGGCGACGTTTCAGCGCGTCGATACCTGCGGGGCGGAATTCGTGGCGCATACCCCGTATATGTATGCGACCTACGAGGGCTCTTGTGAGGCCGCGCCCCAGGCGGTGAAGAAAATCATGATTCTGGGCGGCGGGCCGAATCGTATTGGCCAGGGTATTGAGTTTGACTACTGTTGTGTGCATGCTGCCTTGGCGCTGAAAGACGATGGCTATCAGACGATTATGGTCAACTGTAATCCTGAGACCGTCAGCACCGATTACGACACCTCGGA
>SXND01000138.1 GCA_005777235.1 Pseudomonadota bacterium | reverse complement strand
TGCGCGCCACCCAGCGCCTGGCCGAGGCCGAGCCGCGGTATCGCCGCGCGCTGGCCATCGCCGAGGCAGCCTACGGACCCACCCACCGCACCGTGGCGTTTGCCCTCAACAACCTGGCGGGGCTGTTGCGCGCCACCCAGCGCCTGACCGAGGCCGAGCCGCTGTATCGCCGCGCTTTGGGCATTCTTGCTGCGGCGTATGGTGTGCAACATCCGAACACACAGACCATCACCGAAACTTATCAAGCCCTGCTTACAGCGCTCCACTGTCCTGCCACCCAGATTGAAGCGACGTTGCACCAGGGGATACACCGCGAGGCCTGAGGGCTCTGGCCGGGCTCGACTGGGCTCACGACGTGCCTGGAGCGCATGGGGCATACCCAGAGCATAGACAGCCAGGGCTCTCCAGTCCCGCGGCACACCACCCGGCCCTGCGACGCCTGGCCCAGGCACGCGGTTGACCTGCGGCGTCATCTCCGTTATGGTGGCCTTAGGCATGGAGCAGGCACCAACCGCGTCGCACCCCTCGCACGGGGCAGCAGACCCGCAAGCCCATCAAAAAGGAGCCGTTATGGGCCTGTCCGCCTTTCAAGGCACCGACGCCCTGGCTGGCTCCACAGAGCTGGGCATGGTGGGACTCACCAGGGGCCTGGCGCGGGAATACGGCCAGTACAACATCACGGCCAATTGTATCGGTCTCGGGGGCACTGCAGGCGAAGAGGCAGACGGTGGCTTGAGCTTTCCACCGAGTGCCAGCGACCCGCTGCAGCGCTGGGGCACACCGGAGGAATTGGCCTTTCTCGCCGTCTCGCTGGCCAGTGCAGGGGCGGGCTATGTCACCGGGCAATGTGTGATGGCGAATGGCGGGAAATACTTTCTCTAGCGGTCCAAGGCTGACGTCCTGCGCCCGCAGGGGCGACCGGCAAGTCACCTCCGCTGCGCGCGCCGCGTCGTGGTTGAGAGCGTGCCTTACGGCCGCGTCGCCAGGAGCTGCGCCAAGAGGTTGTTGCCCTCGGGAATCAGCGTGATACGGCTTTGCCCCGTGCGCAGGCGCTCCACCTCTAACACCTCAAAAAGCACCTTGAGCACCTCCGCATCACCAGCCAGACGCTGCAGCGCATCCCCGACGATCTGCGGCCGCATGGCCTGCGCCTTGCTGAACTCGATAGCCGCCTGGCGCTCGGCGGTACTGGCAATGATGCTCACCTGATTCGCCCCGTCTTGCTTGATGGCCGAGGTCACCTGGCGCAGCCGGTTCACCACCTTCTCTTCAATCTGCTTGATCATGTTGGTATCACGGAAGTGCACCTTCCGGATGTAGACCGAGCCCAGGCGGTAGCCCCATTCGGTAGACTTGGGCGACACTTCCTGGCGCACGGCCTGGCTCATGGTATGGCGCGTCTCCAGCATTTCGGCCAGGGGCATGTTGCTCAAGGTGCGCACGGTGGCGTTGCGCACGTTCGCGGCCAGCGACCCTTGTGGATCCGTGTTCTTGAAGAGATAGGCCACGGGGTCATCAATCGCCATCTCGTACCACACCCCGATGCCCATGGGCGCGCCTTCTTCCGAGTTCACTGGCTGGCTGCGCACATAGCGCTGATCGAGGCGCATATCGAGGATGTGACGTTTCCCAAACCAATTGACGATAAACGCCAGTGGCCCCCAGCGCAGCCACAAAAAATACAGGCCAGGCTCGCGCAGCACCCCCATGACGCGCCCAAAGAGCACGTACACATGACACGTCCCTTCTTCCACAATGGCGTAGAAGCCGCACACCCGCATGCACCACATGAGCAGCCGTTCACCAATGAGACACACGACAAACGTGATGATCGCCGCCGTGGCGATGTCAGGCACCAATCGCCAGCTCGTTTGTATCTCACCCATGGGACTTCTCCTGCAAGATGACATGTTGCGCCTTGGCGTAGAGCTGTAAGCGCACATTGCGCACGTAGGCCTGTAACACCTCTGGGCCACTGGCCTGCAGGGCTTTGAGCTGGGCCGCCAGGGCGACCAGCGGCTCGACCTCGGCGTGGGCGTTGAGGGTCTCGATTTCCACGGCGCGCTTGGACTGCACGAGTTTTTGATCCGCCGCGGCCTGCGCCAAACTGATGTCCGAGGACACTTCATTATGCGCTGTGTTAATGGCGGCCAAGGCCGATTCCACCTCGGGTGGTGGATCAATGGCGGTAATCAACGAGGCATCGAGCATCACGCCATAGCGCGCTTCCGAGGACTGGCAGTCTTCCTCCATGACATCGTTGAGGGCGCTGAGATTTTTGCGGATGTCGTTGATCGAGATGCCCGCCATGGCGTTGACGTCCACGCTACCGGTCAGGGCTTGGCGCATGGCGGCCGGCGCTTCAAACTTGGCGAGACGTTCACGGAGGATGGCGACAAAATAGGCCGTCACGTGCACAATCGGCTGCTTGACACCAAACAGATAGGCATACACATTGTGTTCCGAGACGCGATAGCGCATCTGGCCCTCCAGGCCGGTATTGAGCTGATCCTTGGTCACTGCTTCCAAGATCCGCCCATGGGCGTTGGCGCTGGGGTCTTCGTGGTCGTGGGCCATATTGCTGGTCTCGGTGGCCACGGAGACTTTGTAGACACGTTCCCAGGGCCACTTGAAATACGGCCCGCCAGGGCGGATGATGCGCAACTGTGGCCAGGAATAGCGGGCGCGTTCATCGGGACGTAAGGTCGCGCTCATGGGTAAGGTTAAGGTGGTGGTCTGGTCCAAGCGTTGCGCCCGGCCAAAGCTGGTCTTCACGGCGCGTTCGTTCTGATTGACAGTGTAAAAGCTGGTCAGGATGTAGCGGACGACAAACCAACCCATACACCCAAAGATGATACCAAGGGGAATACCGAGCATTGGGGTGTCCTTCCTCGTAAGCGACTGCTGGCACTACAGTGCCGCAGCTTTGCACTACCAGTCAAAGGCCAACTGCCCTTTGACTGGTGCGCATAAATCAGGGCGGCTTACTCCGCCCCTCGTGGCCAGATTCCTGGCCGCGTTATGGTCAGCATGGGCCGTGTGCCCACACCGAAGACAGGAGAACTTCGCTTGACTACGACGGTTGCGTTTGTCCGTAAAGCCACAACGACTACAGCCGCGACTGGTGTTGCGTGGGTCCACCAGGACCACGGGCACGCCAGCCCGCTGGGCCTGGTAGCTGACCAACTGCCGCAGTGGGTTGCAGCTCCAGGAATGATGCCTAGTGCGCTGACCTGTGCGAACCGTCATCCGGTCGCGTATGCCCGTCAAGTCTTCCAGGGACAACGCGGCCTGCGTGTCTTTGGCATGCGCCACAAGCTGTTGCGAGATCGAGTGGTTGACGGCACGGCGGAACCGGGAGGCATGCCGTGCCCTCTGCTTGAGGCAACGCTTGGCACTGTTCGTGCCAGTGGCTTGGTAGGTTTGCCGCGCACGACTACACCGCTGGCGCACCACGTCCACTGGGGTGCCCGTGTAGCTGTTCCCGTCCGAGTCCGTCGCAATGTTGACGATGCCCAGATCGACACCCAGAAAGCGCTCGGGAATCATCGGGGGTTCTTCCGGCGTCTCCAGCGTCATCAGCAGAGAGAACTGGCCATGCACCAAGACCAGATCGGCTTGCCCTTTGACGCGGTGGCACTGCACCCGCTGCTAATCGCCCATCTGCATGGGGACAATCACCCGGCCATGGAGCGCCATCAGGCTGGCGCACGCCAGCCCTTGCAACGACAGGATACGCGCATCGTAGACCACCGCACCCTCAGGGCGGAAGGCCACCTGGGTCGCCTTACCCCGCTTGGAGGCTTCCACGGCTTTGGCAAGGGCGCGCATCGCCAGTTGTGCTGACAACCCAAAGCGTTGGCGTATCTCGTAGTACAACGCTTGCTGCAAGAGAAACTTCGCGGCACACTGCTCTGCAGAGGCGTAGGCGGCTATCCAGGTGCATGCCGCGTTCAACACGTGCATGGTGTCCAGCAAGAGCGCATGTTGCGCGAGAGAGGGGAGCCGTTTCACTTGCAGCGTTGTTTTCATAATGAGAGATTATATCAATAAGAGAATCTCGTGGCAACCCCTAGGGCTCAAGCCAGGGAAAGCGTTTCCTCCACTGCCGTTCACACGGCGTGGCTTCCACGGGC
>SXND01000137.1 GCA_005777235.1 Pseudomonadota bacterium | reverse complement strand
GAGAGCGCGTGTGCAGCGTAGGCAGCGCTGTGCTGTACGTCTCTTCCAGTGGGGAGGGAGGACTCTTGCGCCTGTTTTCAACGCAGAGTTACCGATCCCTGTGCAATGCCATGTCACCATTGAGCAAAAAAAAAGTGTACGGTGGTGAAGCTTGACCATACAGCCCGAAGGTTTCCGGACAGCCTCTTAGAAAGGAGAGTCCTCCCTTCGCATAGCTGCCGCGAAGTCCCTCGTAAGGATTGGAACCAGGGAAGCCTTGGCAGTGGCTAGAAGCAAGGGAATAGATCCATTGCTCAAGTCTTTGGCAACTACTCTTTGGAACGGAGACCGAGCCCTCTTCTCTAAAGAGGGCATTCGGTGCGAATATACGACCGTGTATGAAGACGGGCTTGTTCCCCACCGCTCACCGCCAGTGTTCGACTGCAGACAAGAGGTACTAACACAGGCAAGGAAAAAAGGCAAGAGACACATCAACTGCGTGCCATTGTCATAGTATTCTTCTGCACTAAGTCTAGCATGCAGTAGAGAATCATCAAGGAGGCAAAGCCAATGCGGGTGGATTGGAAAGAGTATATCGTCAGTACCCCTGACGTCCTGCGAGGGAAACCGCGCCTCAAGGACACACGCATTCCCGTGAGCTTAGTGCTTGGCTATCTTGCTGCGGGCCATACACACGCTGAGATTTTCCAGGAGTTCCCCGACCTCATCCAGGCACACATTGCCGCATGTTTGGACTACGCGCAAGTCTTAACAGAATTTGAGGTTGCGGTGTGATACGTCTCCGATGCTTTGCGGATCACTGTGTCTCCAATGCCATTATTGAGGCGCTGCGTGCGATTGGCGTTGAAGTCGTGCGGCTTCGGGATACCCTCCCGACCAACGCGCCCGATCAGGTCGTGCTGGCGAAGGCCTAAGAACTGGAAGCACTCGTCGTGTCGTTGAATGGCGATTTTGCCAATATGGTGACCTATCCCCCAAGCCAGTATCAGGGGATTATTGCCTTGCAAGTCCACAATCATCCTGAGATTATTCCGCAGCTCATGGCACGCCTTACGACATACATGCGTCTGCATCCCGCCATGGAAGAGTATAGAGGTAAGCTCTTCGTGGTTGAAGTACATCGCATGCGGATTCGGGAATAAGGGCAGCCGGCACCACGAGTGAGACACGAAACGGCTCAGACCTGGCACGAGAATGAACCACCCTATGCGTATCAGTGACCTTGGCGAATTTGCCCTCATTGCCCGTTTGCAGCAGCGCCTGCAACGTCCGGCACCAGCACATCTGGTGCGCGACATTGGCGACGACTGTGCGGTGCTGCGTCCGGTGGCGGGCATGGACCTGCTGGTCACTACGGATACCCAGGAAGAAGGCGTGCACTTTCGCCGCGACTGGTCCACGCCGCAGGACATTGGCTGGCGGGCGCTGGCGGTGAACGTCAGCGACATTGCCGCCATGGGGGGCCAGCCCCTCGGTGCGGTGATTGCCCTGTCTGTGCCGGCGGCGCTGGAGGTGGCCTTTGTCGAAGCCCTCTATGATGGCCTGCAGGCGCTGGCCACGGCCTACGACTGCCCGATCATTGGCGGCAATGTCAGTCAGGCGGCGGCGCAGGTCAGCGTGACCATCACCGTGCTGGGAACGGTGCCCTGTGGTCAGAGCGTGTGTCGTTCTGGAGCGCAGGTCGGGGACGAGATCTGGGTGACGGGAGACCTGGGCGGTGCCAAAGCCGGTCTGGAAGCGTTGTTACATCCCGAGGCTGTCACGGGTCTGGACGTCGATGCCGTGCTGCAGCGCTACCGTCGCCCACAGCCGCGTCTGCGCGAAGCGCACGACCTGCGACTGCGCGGGGTGCTACATAGCCTCATTGATATCAGCGATGGCCTGTCGAGTGATCTGACGCACATCTGTACTGAGAGCGGCGTGGGCGCGGTGCTGGACACCTCCTGCATCCCCATGTCCACCGCGGTCCGTCAGGTGGCCCAGGCGCGCCAGGCGGACCCGCTCACTTTTGCGTTGCACGGTGGTGAGGATTTTGAGCTGTGCCTCACCGCGCCTCCTGGAGCACTGGCGTCCGTGCTCCAGGCTTTCGCGACAGCCTTCGCATGTCCCCTGGTGCGCATTGGTACTATCCAGGCTGGTGCTGGCGTGGCGCTGCGCCTGCCGGACGGGACCGTCCAGCCGCTGCCGGCCCGCGGCTATGACCACTTTCGGCCCCGGTCTAGTGGATCTTGAGAACCCTGCATGTTGACTATTGACACACCCTGTCCGGCCCAGCCACTGTCACGGATTGCCGTGCCTGACGTGCTCACTTGTGGGTATCTGCTCAGCATTGGCCTGCTGGCCACGATCTATGCTGCCGACATTGCCCAGTGGTGGTGGTACCCACTGACGCATACCACGCTGGTCCTTGCCCTCGGGATGTTTCTGCTAAAAATGCCGGTGCAACCCACAGGCTGGGTGCGCTTGGTGCGCTGGTGGTATCCCGCCGTGCTGATTCCGCCCATTTTTAGCGAACTCCAGCACCTCGTGCATCCCGTGAACCCGGTGGATATTGATGCGCAACTGGTGGCCATTGACTTGGCGTTGTTCGGGGTGCATCCAACAGTGTGGCTTGCACAGCGCAGCGTGCCGTGGTTGACGGAATACCTGCAACTGGCGTACGTGAGTTTTTACTTGTTGCCGTTTATCTTGTGCGTACCGCTGTATCGCCGTGGCCAGTTCCTGGCCTTCCGCACCGCACTCTGTGCCTTACTGCTGAGCTATTATGTGTCGTATCTGCTCGACTTCCTGACCCCAGCCCAGGGACCGCGCTTCTACCTGGCCGAGGCGCACACGCAGCCCGTAATCGGCTTATGGCTCACCACGCCCCTGCAAACCCTCCTCGACAGCCTCGAAGGTATCCAACGCGACGCCTTTCCCAGTGGCCATACAGCGATCGCGCTGGTGGTCCTGGCGCTGACCACACGCTACCAACGGCACTGGCGCTGGCCCATGCTGGTGCTGACCGGCAGCCTGGTGCTTTCGACTGTCTACTTGCGCTACCACTATGTGATTGATGTAATTGCCGGTGGGCTGCTGGCGGTGGGCTGTCTTGGCGTGACGTACGGATTGTATCGCGCCCAGAGCAGCGTTGTCGGCGACTCGGCAGCGCTGCACACGCAGCGCAACGTCCAAGAGTGATACGGCGGGCGGGCACCCGGTGCCTCTGTTACTCGGCGATCATACTCGCCAGGATGCCCAAAATGTGTGGCAGGTCGCGTACCGCATATTCTTCACGATCAATACACCCCTCCGTCCCGGTCAGGTGGAGAAAACGCCAGAGACTGCCGGTGGACACCACGCCGTACACAGTGTCGATCCCATTGCCTTTGTGCTGGTTAAACACCTGCGCCGCAATCATGGCCGCGAGGCATTGGGGTACACCACTTTTGATGCGATCATTCTTGGCCTCGACAATCATAATGACAGGGGCGGTAATGTACATCTGCTCGGGAGAACGACTCAGTAAAAAGTCACAGGTACCATTGAGACCGCGGGACGGATCGACCGAGAAATCGACCCCCGAAAAGAGGCTGACTCTGGGCTTGAACATTTTGCGATATTCGGCCAATATCGGAGCGATGATGAATTCAGAGCGCGCTTTCTCCGTATCAATAGCCAGCGCGAGGTAGACGTTGTCTTCCAGCAGTGCGTGCAGCGCGGCCGGTACCTCCACAGGCTTGATGTCGGCGAAAAGTCGCCGATCTTCAATAAGTGCCAGTTGAAACTGGGTTTTCAGATCATCCAACGTAAAATCGCTATACGCCATGGCTTATCTCTCCACGCACACTGCGCTGGCTTCAGAGCTTACCTCGCAAAGATTCTAACGGAGGCGAGGCCAGTGCACAATGCAGAGCTGAAGCAGTGGAGAGAGCCAGGGCTTTTGGGAGACAGCAAAGCATGCAGCAGATGACACCCGTGTTGGTGGTAACCCCGCATCCAGATGATGCGGAAGGCGGCGCAGGAGGGACTATTGCCCGCTGGGCCCAACAAGGCCGCCAGGTCGTACTTGTGGTCTGCACCAATGGCGATAAGGGCACTAGTGACCGCAGCGTCACGCCTGCCGATTTGGCGGCGTTGCGGGCCGAGGAGCAGCGCCAGGCTGCGGCAACGCTGGGCATTGCGGAAGTCGTCTCTTTAGGATTCTCCGATCAGGGTCTGGAGGACTGTAGCGCTTTTCGTGAGAAGCTGGTACGGCAGATTCGGCGGATCCGTCCAGAGACGGTCGTGACCATTGACCCTTACCGGCGCTATATTCGGCACCGGGATCACGCGGTCTGTGGCCGGGTCACGCTGGACGCCATCTTCCCCTACGCCCGCGATCATCTGTCCTATCCCGAGCACCTGCAAGAAGGGCTTGAGCCGCATAAGGTGCGCGAGATCTACCTGTGGGGTTCCGAGGAACCCGACGCGTTTTTCGACGTCACCGACACGTTTTCCCTGAAGCTCGATGCGCTCTACTGCCATGCCAGTCAGATGCAACGGCCGCGGGCTCAGCGCGAGACCGAGACCCGCCTGCGCTATGCAGAAAATGGCAAGAAAGCCGGTGTGGCCCTAGCCGAAGCGTTTAAGCGGATTGAACTCAACCGCTAGCGCACCTGCGCCTCGCGGATCGTCCCCGCGCTGCGTCCTGCTGGGCATCACGCAGCACTCTACGCGGGAACCATGAGACCATGCATGTTCCCTGCCCATGTGCTCTGCAGCCGGAGTCCGTGCCTCTCACCGGGGTACTGGACTCCAGCCACCGTCTCCTGCGCAGGATCGGCTCGTCATGGCCTTCCACCCCTGCTCGTGCCTCATACGCACGCGGGAATCACCTCGTGGGCCAGCACTTCCAAGGCCCGCGTCATTTCCTGCGCTTCCCCCGTATAGGGCGACACCACCACCGTCTCCACCCCCAAGCCGGCAAACGTTTGGATTTTCTGCACCATCTCCGCTGGCTCCACGCCCAAGGTATAGCGCCCGGCCCGGCCACCACTGAGTGGCAGGCTGATGGACACCGGGATGTCGGCAGGCTCCCGCCCACAAGCCCGCGCCTGATCGGCGAGGTAGCGCATCTGTTCTTCCAACACCTCTGGGGCCATGGCCGTGGGATGCCAGCCATTACCCACCCGCGCAGCACGCCGAATGGCCGCCCGGCTCACCCCACCAATCAGGATGGGGAGGTGCGGCTTTTGTACGGGTTTGGGGGCAAAGGCCATGCCGGAAAATTGATATACCTTGCCGGCATGCTCGGGAAAATCCTGCGTCCACAGGGCCTGCATGATGGCAATGGCCTCATCCGTGCGGGCCCCGCGTTCTTCGTAAGGGCTGCCCATGGCGTTGAGTTCTTCGGCAATCACCCCGACGCCGACGCCCAGTTGCACACGTCCGCCTGAAAGCACGTCGAGGGTGGCGGCCGCCTTGGCCAGGCGCATGGGATGGTGATAGGGCAGCACCAGGACGCTGGTGCCGAGGCCAATCCGCGAGGTCACTGCCGCGATGTAGCTCAGGATGGTTAAGGGGTCGTAGTACGGCCTGTGGCCAATGCGCTCATACACGTAACTGACGTTGAACACGTGATCGCTGGCCCAGACGGAGTCAAAGCCGAGGGCTTCGGCGCGGACCGCGAGGCGGATGATGGATTGCACATCCTCAATACCCTGGTTGTTCGATAACGAAAAGCCGAATTTCATGCCATTCCTTTCATCAATACGTGTCAGACTTGGCCCATCCTAGCAGAGGTACCGCCGCAACACCACGTGATGTCTGGTACAGACGTCTACGGCACGATTCAGCTGACAAATACAGTTAAGTAACCCACAATAGTGAAACAGAGCTGTGTGGGAAGCTTATCGTATGTGTCCGCTAAACATGTCAAAGTTGAGCGCCACGCAGCCCTCTTCGAGTCTCGGAGAGGCAGATGGGTACCAGGCGGGATCTCACACTAGGGGAAGACCAGTATGGGTGGCTTCAGTATCTTCACAATCATTGTGTTGTGCCTCGGCGGGATCTTTTGGTTACGTCAGTCACGACGGCGCGCCTACGCTGTACCGACCTCTCCAGCAGGCATTCCCCAGGCGGACGTCGTGCTCAGTACCTTTGCCCACGGCAACTCGTGCTTGGCGGCAGGCAACTTCTCGGAACATCACGGCATTTCAGCACGTGCTGACCCTCGCACCCAAGCATCCCCATGTTGCCGCACGGATGGCGGAAGTGGAGCGGCGGCAGCACGCGGAGAGTGCCATCGCGGCCGTCAACACCGCCAGTTGATCTGCCCCTGCACGCGCCTGGCACCCGGCCTGGCAGTGCCCCACCCTGTTGGTGCGAGGGCTGCCAGGCCGGGCACGTTGTGTCAGAGGGAGCGGACGCTCCCCCGTTCCTCTCAGGCCGTGCGAAAATGCAGCGGGTCTCGGAGGTTTTGCCACTCCCGGTAATAATACAGAGACGTTGGACGCTTATCCTTGAATCTCAAACGTTTGAGAAACGTGACTTCCTCCTCCGTGACTCCACTACTGAGAGACGTGTCCTGGAGGAAGGCCGCAAGGCCCGGTTCCATGTCGTCGGAGTCCCCAGGCGTTTTTTCCAGAAACTCGAATTGCTTCAGGTGTTCAGGCACCAATTGGCGATTGAGAGCAATTTCTATGCCAAACGTCGCAAGATCAATATCCCATGACTCCACCAGCGGCTCCAGGCAGGCCACACAGTGTTCCGCCGAGACGGTAAAAATGTCCGTATCCAGCAATTCCAGCATAATAACCCGCATCTGTTCATAACTGCGGTCCCCCAGACGCGCCATCATCCGCAGGCCGGTTTCACTGGCTAATTCTTCCCTGGCGACGTTCTTCACCACATCCAACAGTTTCTGAGTCACGAGGCGTTCCAGTTCCCCAAACGGCTGCCTGCCAAAAATCGTATGCAGGTGGGCGGCTTTCTCGGGAGCACATTTGCGCAGAATCAACGCGCGCATATCTTGGAACAAGGGGGCGGGCGGCTCCGTCCACTTCCCCTGCAATTCCTCCTGACGCTGCAAGTCTGCCAGCTTGGATAATTCCCCATGCGGGAGCTGTAAAAAGGCTTCCATCTTGTCGTAAATATCTGTCCGGCGTGACGCCGGCGGCGCCTTTTTCCGCGTCAGCAATTGCGAGATATAGGACTCTGTCACTTCCGCGGCCCGCGCCAGCTCACGTTGCTCACTGCCGAGTTCGGCCAGTCGCTGCCTGACTACAAACGCCACATCCACAGTAGGTTCCCTCACTATTAACCATATTTAATTAACAATATATGTTACTTAGAATATCACATAAATGAATTGACAGGCAAAGTTAATCAACGTATACTTAGTGCACAAGGGATCTTCTCATCCCCGCACACGTGTGCTCCCAGGTGCACCTGTCTCATCCACTGGGAGTGCGGCAGCGTCGCGGTGTCTACGCAGACGTCCTTTGGCCGATACGGCTTTGCGTCCTCCCCTTCATGCCCGTCAGGCGGCACACGCCCCAGCAGGTACGAGCGCGTTTCCAGGGATCCCGCGGCGCACAGCCTGCAGTGCCCCCGCGCCAGACTCAGGGAGGGTATCCTGCGTGCTTGCCGTGTCGGTGGCAGCAGTCTCCGCCCAGTGCTAGTCGCTTGCTGGGCCTTCTCTAGGTGGACTTGGCACTCCATGCGAGGTCCAGAGCACGCAAGGAAATGTATGAGCGCCCCGATCCAACAGGTTCGTTTCCCCGCGCGTGGGGAATTTCATGCGGCAGTCAAGCAACGTGTCGAGCAGTATTTTGCCGAGAGCGGACGCTCGCCAACCGGCGATTGGCGCATGTTTGTCAAGACTGGGACCATTCTTACCTGGCTCATCGGCTCCTACCTGTTCTTGGTCTTTGGCACGACGTCGCTGCTCACGACCCTGCTGGCCATGTTTGCGCTGGCGCAAGGGTGTGCCCTGGTGGGATTCAACATCATGCATGATGGGGCACATGAGAGCTACGCCAAGAGCCCCACGATCAACCGCCTGATGGGCGGCATGCTCAATGTGCTGGGCGGGAGTCAGCGGCTGTGGCGCTACAAGCATAATCGCCTGCATCACACCTATACCAATATCCGGTCCTACGACGATGATCTCGAAACCCATGGCTTGCTGCGCTTTAGCCCCCAGCACCCCTGGCATCCCTGGCATCGCTTCCAGCCGTATTATGCCCTGGCGGTGTACAGTCTCCTCACCCTGTCGTGGGTCACGGTGGCTGATGCGCGCAAAATCTGGTCAGGGCGTATTGGGCATACCCACTTACGCACGGCAACCTGGCGCGACATCAGTGCCTTTGTCTGTAGCAAGATTGCCTATTTTAGCTACGCCATTGTTCTGCCGCTGTTCTTTCATCCCTGGCCGTACGTGCTCATGGGCTTTGTGGGGGTGCATCTGATGCTGGGGATCACCCTCGCCGTGGTGTTCCAACTGGCCCATACGGTGGACGCGACGAGTTTTCCCGTGCCGGAGGCCAACACCGGCATGATGCCAGCGGCGTGGGCGGTACACGAAGTAGAGACGACAGCCAACTTTGCGCCGCATAATCCCTTAATCACGTGGTACGTCGGGGGGCTCAATTTTCAGATTGAGCATCACCTGTTTTCGCGTATCTGCCACGTCCATTACCCGCGCATTAGTAGCATCGTGGCGGAAACATGTGAGGCTTTTGCCCTGCCCTATGCGTGTTACCCCAGTCTCTGGGCCGCCCTGGTGGGCCATTATCGCTTTTTGCAGACACTGGGAAAAAGGCCCAACGCCGTCTGATCGCCCCCAGCGCCTCCCCACAGAGCGTTCGTCGTCTCTCCCAAGGGTTCAGGACATGCTGGGTGGCCAGCACACGTGCCTTGGAGAGGATTCTTATGACATCCATCGGGGAAACCCCGAGACAGAAAGGTGGAGGAGGCCCAATGACCCTACAGTATGAAGAACAATTGATCGGATGGGAAGGCGCCGTCTACGCCCGTCCCGAGCTCTCGATTCGCATCATGGACGGGCATCATCGCCTGGTCACCCATATTCTCTTGCCGGTAGGCGTGGCGCGCGAGGCCCAGGACGCCTGGCGCCAGGAACGGCGGGAGCAAGCCTTGAGCCGCTTTCGTCACCTCACCCTCTAAGGGGTGACGTCGTCATCATCTACTGCGGCGCCACGGCCCCGCGCCTGGCGCTTGCCTCCGGGAGGGGTTTATGCCCATACGCATCCAATACACTGGCTTTCAAGTGCAGCGCGACGGTAGAGACTATTCCTATGATGTCCTTGATCCTCCAGCCGCCAGCCGTCACTTTACCTTTGCCATTTCCCACCAGGCATTTGCCGAGCGGCATATCCCCTACCAAGACGCCGCGGACCTCTGTTACCAAAAACTACAAAAAGAGCTCCTGACGGAAACCGCGGAGCCACCGCTGCGGTCGCACTGGATTGTGTCGGATCAGGAACTCGATGCCTATCGCGACACACACCGCCCCAGTAAAAAGCACACGTGGTGACGCGGGGTTTGCACGCCTCGCCCGCACCAGCGTGTGTGCTCCTCCATGTCTATTGCCTACCTACGCTGCCAGTACTCCAGGGCGTCCTCTGGGAGCGTCACGCGCCAGCGTGGCTGCCGGAGCCGGGCTGGAGCCCGGCGTGCCCAGGGGGACGCTGGCACAGGACGGACGACATGGACATCGCGCACCAGAGTCTTGACGCGCGGCAGGGTTGTGGCGTATAGCAGTGGTGCGTGGCAGTCACGCCGAGGCCATTGGAAGGAAGCGTTGCGACGCTTCTCAGCACAACAGAGCGCATGCTACAGTCGAGGAAACGAGAGGGATGGTGCAACAGTCAGCCTCTATTACCCACATGCTCGCCGCAGTCCCCCATCTGGCCCAGGAATGGGCTGCCGAACGCCAAGAGCGCCAAGAGCGCACCCAGGGCCGTCCCGAGGACTATGCACGCTTGCGGCAGCTCGGCGTGCATCTCATGGCCGTGCCGGTCGAGCTGGGCGGTACCTGGGAAAGCTTGCCGCAAACCGCGCGCCCGTTCTGCACCATACTGCGCATGCTGGCCCAGGGTGACCCGTCTATTACCCTCGCCAGTGCCATGCATCAGCTCGTGCTGTCATCCTGGCGTCTGCCCACGGTGCCGGAACCCTATAGCGCGTTGTGGGCGCAACAGCGCGAGGACGTGTTTCAATCGGTGCGTGATGGTCACTGGTGGGGCACCATCATTTCGGAACCTGGGAGCGGCGGCGACATCGCGCACACCAAAGCGGATGCCCAGCCCGTGACCCCACCTTTGCAATATCACATTAGTGGTCTGAAGCATTTTGGCAGCGGTTCCGGCATGACCTCGTTTATGACCACGCAAGCGCTGCCGGTTGGCGAGACGGCCCCCGATATGTTTTATATTGATGTGCGCAATCATCCCTGGGACGGCAGCACTGGCATAAGGCTCACCGCGCCATGGCGTGGCCACGGCATGCGTGCCACGAATAGTCACGCCTTTGAGTTTACGCAGTTTCCCGCCACGCGGGTGGCCTGGCCTGGGCACCGCCAGGAGCTGATGGAAGCCAACGGGGGCTTGGGTGGCATGGCGTTTACGTCGGTGGTCACCGGCGTGGTGGATGCCGCCATGGCGTATACCAGGCAGCGTCTTCTCTCCAGCCGCAGTCAGGGCAGCACCCTGCGCGCTTTTCAGCAAGTGGAATGGACCACAGCACAGCAGGAAGCCTGGCTCATTGAGCAAGCCTGGGAAGGGATCATGCGGGCCTTTGATCAGGGCACGCAGAATCGCCGCACGGTCCTACTGGCGAAGACCAGCGTAGCGCGCCTGGCGGAGTCCGTGCTGGCACGGCTGTGCAAACTCGCTGGGGGGACGGCTTACACCTGGTATACGCCGTTAGGAGCCTGGTTCGAGGACGTGCGCGCCCTAGGCTACTTGCGGCCCCCGTGGGCCTTGGCATATGACCAGATGTACACCATGGGTTGGGATGACAGTCTGTTGGATTAGGCGAGCCCAACAAGGCCACGCGAGACGAGCGGCCTCTCGTCAAGCGGAGAAGCCGCTCGTGCAGGACTACGCCGCAATATAGGCATCACGGCCACGGGAGTAGGCCATGAGGTTCTGCGAGGGATTGCGGTTCACGAACTCACGCCCGAACATTGGGTGCGTCATGCTCCGCACTTCGTGCTCGAGGGTGAAGAGCTTGCGGCCCGTCTCGGGATGCACGATATCCTGGAAGCGATATTGAAAGTTGTTGCTCTCCTCCGTGATCAGCCCACGCTGTTTCAAAAAGGCGTGCGGTCCTGAGAAGTTGGCCACGTAGATGGCCAGATGGTGGCCATCATATTCCGGGATGTCCTGCGGGCTTTCACGGAAAATCAGGCATTGCTGCGGACCAACCTTCACCTTGACTTGGGCACAGTTCATGTCCTGCGTCAGGGCATACGACGTGCCAAATATCTCTTTGTAGAACTGCCCGATACCCGCCGCGGTGCCAGGTTTTACTGGGAATTCGACGTAGGGGATGCCCAGCGTCATGTCACCAAACTGCGGGCCAGGGGCATGGATGCGGAACGTGTTGCCCCACGGACATGTGGCCGTGACCGAGCCGTCGTCATCTTGCGCGCAGGAGAACTTCGTGCCATCGAGACGCTCCCGAATCCGCACCAAGCGCGCCTTCAGGGCTTCGAGATCCGGCACCACTAGGCCAATAGGGCCAGGGAACACCTGCGGGGTGCTCGTCGGCAGATGGAACTGCTGCTGCCCGATGTTGATCCACATATTCTCCGGGCCAACCATCATGTAGGGGTCACGGGTGAAACCCAACCCCGCAGCGTAAAACGTCTGGGCCCACTCCTGGTTCGGTACGGTGACATTCAGATGCTCCATACCGAGAACGTTGCCCATATCTTGTGCGGTGCGATCGTACATTGTTTCCATAGTCGTACCTTTCGTGTGCTGTGCGCTCTTCCGGTAGCATGCGGCATGGTGCACGACCAGAGCCGTATGGTGCGATTATAGCATAATCCGCGTGCCTTGCGTCGCCAAGGACGGCGCGTGCCAGCCGGTCATACGGCGTGTGCCTTTCCCCTTGCCTTACACGGCGTGCTTTGCCACAATACGCCACCCTGAATGACGTGTGTGCAGGAGCGCAGGCGGTATGGACATCACTCACATTCTCGAACGGGCTGTACACTATTTTTCACAGGAGCTCGCCTGTGTGGAGGGGCTCCGACGTGTGACCTATGCGGAGTTTTACCAGCGGGTTGGACGCCTCGCGCAGGTGTTGCGCCAGTGTGGGGTCACCTCCGGCACACGCGTGGCGGTGCTCAGCGCCAACAGCATTCCCTATCTAGAGATGTACTATGCCACCGCCTGGTTAGGCGCCGTGATTGTACCGCTGAACATCCGGCTGGCCGCGCCAGAGCTGGTGTATATGCTCAACGACTCCGAGAGTACGGTGCTCCTGGTCGGCGCGGGCTATGAGGCGCTGTACGCCGCCATGCAGCCTCACCTGCCCAGTCTCACGACCGTCCTCGCCAGTGACACGCAGGTCGGGTCGGGAGATATGCTGGATTATGAGGCGTGTCTGGCCAGTGTCAGTGCACCCTGCCCGCCAGCTCGACTCGATGAGCACGCTCTTGCCGGGTTGTTCTACACCAGCGGGACGACGGGCCACCCGAAGGGGGTGATGCTCAGCCATGGCAATCTGCTGAGCAATGCGTATCACTTTCTCACCAGTGTGCCGGAAGAAGAGGCCGGGGAGCGCTATCTGCACTGCTGCCCGATGTTTCATCTCGCCGATGGACCGACCAGCTTGCGCATCACCTGGATTGGTGGCACGCATGTCCTTCTCCCAGGTTTCGAGCCTGTTGCCGTGCTGGAGGCGATCCAGCGCGAGCGCGTGACGACGACGCTCCTGGTGCCGACGATGATCAATTTTTTGGTCAATCACCCGACCATCGGTGACTACGACTTGCGCAGCCTGCGGCACATTTTTTACGGGGCCTCGCCGATGCCGGTCGAGCTGCTACGCCGGGCGTACCAGGTGCTGGGCTGTGACCTGATTCACGCCTACGGCCTGACGGAGACCTCCCCCATCCTGACGATGCTGCTCCCGCAGTACGTGGCGCTGGAGGGCGATCCGGTGAAAGTGCGGCGCCTGGCCTCCTGTGGTCGCGCCGTGCTGGGTGCGCGGGTGCGCGTCGTGCACGACAGCGGCGTGGACGTGCAACCAGGGGAAATTGGCGAAATCATTGCCCAGGGCCCCAATGTCATGCAGGGCTACTGGAACAAGCCGGCAGAAACCGCCGCGGTCTTGCGTGACGGCTGGTTCCATACCGGCGACCTGGCGACAGTCGATGCCGAGCAGTTTATCTTCATCGTGGACCGCAAAAAGGATATGATCATCACCGGCGGGGAGAACGTCTACTCCACCGACGTGGAGAATGCCTTGTATCAGCACCCGGCGGTCCTCGAAGCGGCGGTGATTGGCACGCCGGATACGCGCTGGGGCGAGGTGGTGACCGCCCTCGTGGTGTTGAAGCCCGGGGCGAGCGCCAGCGCCGCGGACCTGATCACCCACTGCCGCAGTGTAATAGCCCATTATAAATGTCCACGGCGGGTGGAATTTTGGCCAGAGCCCTTGCCCAAGAGCGGTTCCGGCAAGATACTCAAAACCGTGCTGCGTGAGCCGTATTGGCAGGGGTATGAGCGGCGCGTGCACTAGGAGAAGGGACACACATGGCAGAACTGCAATCACAGCGCTACGATGTCCAAGATACCGCAGCGGCCATCGAGTTTTACTATACCAAAGGGTGGACCGACGGCTTGCCCGTTGTGCCGCCGACTGAAAACAGCATCTGGGGCATGCTGGAGTCCGCCGGGCTGGCGCCGCAGGACGAAGTGGCGTTTATCGAAAATCGTCAAGTGTCCGTCACTGCCGAGAAGGTGGCGATTAATACGGTGATGGCGGGGTGTAAGCCTGAGTATATGCCTGTGGTGGCCGCCGCCATTGAGGCCATTGGCGACCCGAAATGGGGCTACCACGGTCCCGCCACCAGTACGGGTGGCTCGGCGGTGTTTATGGTCGTGAACGGGCCCATTGCCCGTGAACTCGACATCAATTACGGCGACAACCTGTTCGGGCCGGGTTGGCGCGCCAATGCCGCGATTGGACGAGCCGTGCGGCTGACCATGCGCAACGCCATTGGCACCATTCCCGGACGTCTCGATCGCAGTGCCCTCGGGCATGGCGGCAAATACAGCTATTGCATCGCCGAGAACGAAGCGGAAAGCCCCTGGCCGCCGTTGCATGTCGAACGCGGTTTCCGGCCTGAGCAAAGTACGGTGACGGTGTTTGCCGCCCTGGCGCCGCACCAGGTTCCCAATCAGCTCAGTAATACCCCGGAAGGCGTTTTAACGACCATGTGTGCCTTTATGCGCTTCTCCGCTGGCCTGCGTGGTCAGCCGCAATATGCCCTCGTCATCGCTGGCGAGCATATGGCCGTAATGGCCAAGGCTGGCTGGTCCAAGGACGACATCCGGGCCTATTGTTTCGAGCATTCGCAGGCGTCGCACGCCGAGTTAAAGCGTATCAATATCATGCCCGGCGCGCTGCAACCTGGCGACGACACCACCATGCATCGGCTGGTGGAAACCCCACAAGATTTTGTGATCGTGGCGGCAGGCGGGCGGGCGGGCGCCTTCTCAGCCTATATTCCCGGCTGGGGTGGTAAACACAGCTCGCAGAGCGTCACCAAAGAGATCCGTCGGCCATAGGGGTCGGCGGCGGTGCAGCACAGGAGGATACCATGAGCATTCAGGTGTTCGATCCCACGATCGCGGCGACGGAGCGCGCCATCGACTTCGTGCCGCGGCCCGATTCCTTGCGCAACCTGCGTATTGGGCTGGTCGAAAACACGAAGTACAACTCAGACAGAATTTTAGAACGCATTGCCGTCATTCTCGAAAACGAATACGGTGCCAAAAGTCATATCATGCGCAGCAAGCACAACGCCGGCGTGCCAGCGCACCAGGAGATTATTGACGAGTACATGGCCAATTGCGATATCGTCATCGCCGGGGTTGGCGATTGAGGCTCGTGCAGTTCGGGCAGTGTGCTCGACGGCATCGTGTTTGAGAAAAACGGTATCCCGGCCGCGTCGATTATCACCGATGTGTTTGACGCCACGGGGCGGGCCATGGCGCAAGCCTGGGGGCTCCCCAACTATAAATACCTCAGCGTGAAGCATCCCATTGCCAACCTGACGGAGGCCGAACTGGATCAGCGCGCCCGTGATATCGTGCCGCAGATTGTCCAGCTCCTCCTGGATGGGCAGCAGTAAGGGAGTGCGAGGGTGCGGCTGCCCTCGCCACACGGCCAGAGGGCAGCCCACGGGAGGATCACGAATCCTATGGCCTGTATTTTCTGTGAGATTGTCGCCAAACGTGCCCCAGCCACGCTGGTGTACGAGGACGACGAGATTCTGGCCTTTCGCGACATCCAGCCGCAAGCGCCGATTCATGTACTGGTGGTACCAAAATTGCACATTGCCACGGTGAATGACCTCGAAGAGGCACACATCCCCCTCATGGGGAAGCTGTTTATGGTGGTGAAGAACTTAGCAGCACAGTGGCACATCGTGGAGCCGGGCTATCGTCTCCGGGTGCACGTCGGTCGTGGTGGCGGGCAAGTGGTGGATCACATCCACATGCATCTGCTCAGCGGACGGTAGCCAGAGGTCTGGTGGCATGGAGTCCCAACACGGCACGTATGCTCTGGTGTTAGCGGCGTGGACCGACACGCAGCTCCAGGTGGGCAAGCTCGGGCGCTTACACGTCGCCTCGGGGCTGTATGTGTACGTGGGCAGCGCCTTCGGTCCGGGTGGCGTGCGGGCCCGCGTCGCGCACCATCAGCGGCGGGCTGTCCGTCCACACTGGCACATTGATTATCTGCGTACCGTCACGCAGCTCCTCGCGGTGTGCTACACCTATGACGCGCAACGCCGCGAGCACCAATGGGCCGAAGCCATGCTGCAGATGCGTGGCGCGTCTATCCCCCTGGCACGCTTCGGGGCCTCGGATTGTGCCTGCGCGACGCATCTGGTCTTTTTCCGTGGGTGTCCTTCATGGCTGACCTGGCAGCGCACGCTGCGCCGCCTCGGTCGCCCGCATATGTCATTCTCTTGGCCACAGCGTGCCCCACAGGCGGGCAGACCCAGCAACCAGCAGCAACCCTCAGCCACAGAAGGCCTGGGAAAGGCACCGAAGCATGCGGACGGATACATGGACGATTGAGGGCGGGGTGCCTTTGCGCGGTGAGGTGCGCGTCAGCGGCGCCAAAAATTCTATCACGAAGCTCATGGTCGCTTCCATGCTGACCAAGGAGCCGTGCAGTTTTTATAACACGCCGCACATTGGCGACAGCCAGATTACCCGCGCCATCTGTGAAGCCCTCGGCGCGGTCTTTACGGAAGAACCGCCGCGTACGCTGCACGTGCAAACCACCACATTCGCGCGCTCAGAAGTCCCGCTGTCCCTCGGCACGCACAACCGTCTGGCCATTATGATGGTCGCCCCCCTCTTGCACCGCACGGGACAAGCCGTCATTCCTATTGCGGCGGGCGGTGACCGCATTGGCCAGCGTCCCGTCAATTTCCACCTCGAAGGCTACCGCCGCCTGGGCGCCCATGTGGAGGTGCACGATGCGGCCTATCGTGTGAAAGCCGAGCGTCTGTACGGCGCAGAAATCGTCCTGCCCTACCCCAGCGTCAGTGCCACAGAGAATCTCCTCCTCGCGGCCACCATGGCCCAGGGGCGGACGTTTATCCGCAATGCAGCGATTGAACCCGAGATTATGGATCTGGTGATTTGCCTACAAAAGATGGGGGCGATCATCGACTACAACGCCGATCGGACCTTTGTCATTGAAGGGGTCGAGTCGTTGTATGGCACCACGCACGACATTATGCCCGACCGTATTGTGGCGGCGTCCCTCGGTTGTGCCGCTGTCGCCTCGGGTGGAGAGGTGTTTGTACACGGGGCACGCCAGGTGGATATGGTGACGTTTCTCAATACGCTACGCCGCGTGGGCGGTAAGTTTGCCGTCCAAGCGGACGGCATCCGGTTTTACCGCGACGGAGCCTTACGCTCCATTGCGCTGGAAACCAACGTGCACCCTGGGTTTATGACGGACTGGCAGCCGCCGTTTGGCCTGCTGCTGACACAGGCCGAGGGCATGTCAGTGGTGCACGAGACGGTCTTTGAAGATCGTTTTGGCTATATAACGGCCTTACAAAAGATGGGGGCCGACATTGCCCTCTATAACGCCTGTCTGGGCGGCGCCGCCTGCCGTTTTCACTCGTCGAATTACCGCCATAGCTGCATTATCAAAGGCCCCACACGGCTGCGTGGGGCCCAGATCACGGTGCCGGATTTACGGGCGGGTTTTACCTATTTGATTGCTGCCGTACTCGCCGAGGGGTGTTCGACCATTACCGGTCTTAGCCATATCGAACGTGGCTACGAGAATCTCGAAGAGTCGCTGCGGCATCTGGGCGTACCGATTACCAAAGTCTGAAGAGAGCCACCACGGTCTCAGGCACTGTCCGGTCGTGGGCTCGCCTGGCGTCCCAAGACCACGTACACGGGGTCTGTCTGGGCTGACGGCGACCAGTCGTGCGCCTCCACCTTGGCAAACGTCCCGGCATAGTGGAAGTACGAGGCCACCAGATCGCGGCGTTGGGTATCGTCGAGCATGCGCCAGACGGCGACGGCTTTGGTCGGAAACATGCGGTTGGAGAAGATCACCACAAACGGAGCACCCGGACGCAGGATACGCCCAACTTCTTGAAAGAGGGGAACAGGCTGAGTAACGTACTGAATCGACACGGTAAGCACTACCGCATCAAACGTCTCCGTCTCAAAGGGCAAATGGGGGTCCATGTTGACATTATGGACGACATAGGCATCTAAGTCTGGATTATCGGCCATCTCTGTCGCATTCAATCCCAGGCCCACTAAGCGCTGTTTCGGCCATCCAGTTGGCCAGTGCGAGCGCCAACTACTCAGTAAATCCAGCACCACGCCGTCAGCAGGGAGGAGCGTGCGCAAGCCCTGCTGAATCGCCGCAATCGCCTCATCATCAATATGGACGACCTTCCGGGGCATGGCGTAAAACTGTTCATCGGGATCTTCATCGAGACGAGCAAAATAGGCCGGACGAAAGGGCAACGCCTCCTCCATAGAATCCCTTTATCAGCGAGGTGATCGGCGCCACTGCCAGATATCCCAGTGGCATGGGCCTTTATACCACAGGCCACCGCCACTGACCAGGCTGACAGCGCCCCGTGCTCCTCCCCCCCCCTGTCCTGCTGATTGGACATCCTGCATCGATGTGAGATAGGATAGGGCCAGCGCTAGATCAGCTAGCTCGCGCACCATGACGACGAGGAGGTCGAGGGAATGGGCACAGTACAGCAGCGGGCTTGGGTGCTGGGGGGATTGTGGGGTCTCTTGTCTCTCGTGGCTGGGTGCGGTGGCACCTCGGGCGAGCCCAGCGGCAGTGCTGCACGCACGAGCCGACTGGCGTTGCACCTGACGACACGTGCCGAGGTCTCCCAGGACGCGCCAGCCGCCTCGGCGCTGGTACCACGCGCGCTACGGCAAGTACTGCCAGGGACGCCCGGGTTTCTCACACGCATCGACATCCACATTGCGGCGGCGGATGGCGCGCCGATCACTGCATCCTTTGCGCTGACGGCGCAAGAGCAGGAAGCGGTCGAGCGAACTCTGGAAGTACCGTTGGGGCGTGGGCGTCGTCTGACGGTCACGGCTTTCAATGCTGACGACCTCGCAATTTTTCGCTCCGCCGAGCTGAGCATCGACGTGCAAGACACCACGCAGACCGTCGCGGTGACGTTGCAGCGCGTGCTGGTACTGCTCCCTACCACCGCCGCCACGCTGGCCCGGCGCATCTTTGTCTTTCCCGAGAGTGCCGCCTTGCACATCGGACCCGCCTTCGGCGAGGCCGCGTTGGCCGTTGGCGCGTTTACCGCCGAGACAGCCCCCTTTGCGCTGACCGCTGGCAGGTTTGCGACGCGTGGGACCATGAGCCTCGGTTCCTGTGAGCTGCGGGTCAGCACGAACGATTTCCCGCTCGGAGAAAGCACCCCGCAGGGCGGACAACTCCGGCTCGATCCCTGTAGCGTGGATAGGATCGATGGCCGCTTGATTGTCCAGAATGCCGCGACCGGTGCCCGCTCGATGTCCCGTCCCCCTGTCGCGCTCCTCGGCACTAACGATGCGCCCAGTTTTCTCAAAGGTCCGAACCAGACGGTGCGTGAAGATGCCGGCCCGCAAACCGTGCCCGGTTGGGCCACGGCCCTGAGCATCGGACCGCCGGATGACACGGACCAAACGTTGACCTTTGTGGTCACCACCGATACTGCCGCGTTATTCAGCGTTCCCCCGGCCATTGACGCCATCACTGGCACCTTGACGTATACCCCCGCCCCCAATGCCACGGGACAAGCAACCGTCACCGTGCGCGTACGCGACAGCGGCGGCACCAGCGATGGCGGGGTGGATAGCAGCGCCCCGCAGACCTTCCTCATCGCCGTGACGCCGGTCAACGACGCCCCCAGTGTCATGCTGGGGCCCAATCAAAGTGTGCTGGAAGATGCCGGCCCGCAGACCGTGCCGGCATGGGCCACGGCCCTGAGCCCCGGACCGTCCAATGAAACCAGTCAGATCCTGACGTTCCAGGTTACCGCCAACACCAATGCCGGGCTCTTTGCCGCCGGGCCTGCCATTGACACGACCGGGACGCTGACCTACACCCCGGCCCCCCAAGCCAACGGCACGGCGCAGCTCACCATCATCGTCCAGGACAGCGGCGGCACCAGCGATGGCGGGGTAGACACCAGTACGCCACAGACCGTCACCATCACCGTGGCGCCGGTCAATGACGCCCCGAGTGTCACGCTGGGAGCCAACCAGAATGTGCTGGCCGAGGCTGGACCGCAGACCGTCCTAGGTTGGGTCACTACCGTCAGCGCCGGCCCGCCTGATGAAGCAGCCCAGATCCTCACCTTGCAGGTCGCAGGGAACTCGCTCCCAGGACTTTTTGTGGTGGCACCAGCCGTTGCGCCCAATGGCACCTTGACCTACACCCCGGCTCCCCAAGCCAACGGCACGGCGCAGCTCACCGTCATCGTCCAGGACAGCGGCGGCACGCTGCACGGAGGCGTGGACACCAGCCAGCCGCAGACCTTCACGATCACCGTCTCCTCCCGTAATGACGCACCCAGCGCCAGCAATCAGACGGCCACCACGCCCGAGGACAGCGCCGTGACGCTGACGTTGACCGCGAGCGACGTCGATAGCCTGAGCCTGACTTTCAGCATCGTGCGTGGCCCAAGTCACGGCAATCTGGGGTCAGTCAGTGCCGCGCGGTGTACGCCCAGTGGCACGGGAGCAACGTGTTCGGCAACCGTCACGTACACGCCCACGGCACACTACAACGGGCCTGATAGCTTTGTCTGGATGGTCAACGACGGGGAGATCGCGACCAGTGCCACGGCGTCGATAAGCGTCACGGCGGTCAACGATGCGCCCACCGCCACGAGCCAGAGCGAGACGACTCGTGAGGATGTCGCGCTCGCGCTCACGCTGCGTGGGTCGGATAGCGACAGCGCCAGTCTCACGTTCAGCATCGTGGGGCATCCGAGCCATGGTACGTTGGGCTCGCTTACAGGGACGACATGTAGCCTGGTGGCCAATGACACTGGCACGCCTGGCAGCACCTGCACCGCGACGGTGACCTACACGCCACAGCCAGACTTCAACGGAGCAGACAGCGTGACGTTCCAGGTCAATGACGGCGCGCTGCCTTCCGCGTCAGTCACGATGGCGCTCACGGTCAGTGCCGTCAACGACGCGCCGCGCTTTACCAAGGGACCAGACCAGACGGTGCTGGCGGATGCGGGAGCCCAGAGCGTGCCCCACTGGGGCACCGCCATCAGTGCCGGACCATCCGATGAAAGCGCGCAAACGCTCACCTTTGTCATCAGCACAGATAACGACACCTTATTTAGCATGCTTCCGGCCATAGCGCTTGACGGAACGCTCACGTACACGTCAGCGCCTGGGCAGACGGGTGTCGCCACCGTGACGGTGCGCCTGCGTGACAACGGTGGCACGGCGAATGGCGGTCTCGATACCTCACCCGCACAGACCTTGAGCCTCACGGTCCAGCCGCGAAGCTTTGCCGGCGTGGTCATCGTCCGCAACGTGTCTGGCCCAGACATCGGCCCGCTTGGCATCTATCTCGCAGAGCTGGGTCTGGCATCGCGGGTCATCGACCGATCCGTCTTGACCTTTGAGGCGTTGCGTCAAGCCACACTCGTCATGTGGCACGATGGGGGCCGCGCGCGCGACGGTCTCACGGCCAATGACGTCACCGTCTTCCAGAGTGCCGCCAATGTCGGCACTCCCCTCTATGTTATTGGTGATGCTCTGGCGCAGGTCGCCCAGTGTTGCCTGCCCGAACCGCAGGCAAGCACCTGGGAAAGGCTCACCCATCTGCGTCGGGCAGACCCCGTGACTCTTGGGCCAGTGCCAATCAGTGTGGCCAATACAGTCCACCCCATCACCAAAGGCCCCTTGGGCACGGTGGGTCCTTTCACGTACGCTTTGAATCCTAGTCCTACCCTCCATACTGCGGCAGGGGCCGTGCTCTTGGCGCAAACGAGTGGGCGGCATGATGTCCTGCTCGCCTTTGAGCATCGCGTGACCGGCGTGCGCACGGTGACGCAGAATCTCCTGACGGTCGCGGGCTCCGACGCCGCAGGCGTGATCGAGCGCAAAAAGCTCTTTCAAAATGCGGTGCCCTGGTTGCTGCGCTTGCATGCAGCGCGTGATGCGGATGGAGATCACCTCAGCGACGATGAGGAAAATACCCTGGGTACGAATCCACATGTGGTGGACACCGACGGAGACGGCCTCCTGGATGGGGTAGAGGTCAACCTGCACGGCACCAATCCGCTGCTGGCGGACAGCGATGGCGACGGTGTTTATGACGGGGAAGAAATCAACGCTGGTTCTGATCCGTTGAACCCGGCAAGTGTGCCTGGCCCACCCCAGGGAGCACTCGTGGTTGCCTCCCCAAGCCCGCGCGCGCTGGCTCTTGGCGACATCAATCAGGATGGCCTCTTGGATGTCGTCGTGCCAACGCCTTGGACAATAACGTCTCCGTGTTCCTCGGGGTCAACGGTGGAGCGTTGCTGCACCGCCAGGACATCACCGTCGAGACCTTCTTCTCGCTGCCGTCCGATGTGGCGCTGGCCGATGTCAATGGCGACGGCATACTGGATCTGATTGCCATTAAAGAACAAGCCCCAGACCTTGCCGTGTTCCTGGGGCACGGCGATGGCACCTTTGGCCCAATGATCAGAATTTTCAATAGCAGCCCCGGGCCGGTGCGGGTGGCTGTTGCCGACCTAGATCGCAACGGTGTGCTCGATCTGGCAATAGCGGAAAGCCGTGCATCTGCCGTGCCCATCTTCTTAGGCAACGGCGATGGGACGTTTCTCACGGCGCCCCCCTTGGAAGTCGTGACACGGCAGTTGGCCGTGGCCATTGCGGATCTCGATGCCGATGGCATCCTGGATGTCGTGACGGGGTATTGTGACTTTGACGTGGTGGAACAAAATGTCGTCACCGTGCTCCTGCGCAACAGTGATGGCAGCCTCCGCAGTCGCAGCACCACGCGGGTTGGCGAGTGCGTGAACTCCGTCGCAGTCGCGGATGTGAATGGTGATGGGCATCTCGATGTCGTGAGCGGCAATCGGGGAGGGAGCCATCCACCCGACTATGGCTTCAACATCTCCGTGTTGCTGGGCAATGGGGATGGGACGTTGCGTCATGCCGCGGTCCACCCCTCAGGCGTCGGGCAGGACACGACCTCCATCGCGCTGGCGGATGTCAACCATGACGGAAAACCAGACCTCGTCCTCGTCAACGGCTTCGATCAAGACGGCTGGGCCTTGTTGGGGCAGGGTGACGGCACCTTCACGATCCACCAACACCTGTTGCTGCCAGGTGAGCCGAAAGCTGTGGCGCTGGCCGACATGAACGGGGACGGGTATGTAGATATGCTGGTGGCCAATTTTGGCGCCAAGACGCTGGCCGTCTGGCTCGGGCAGAGCGATGGTAGCTTTCTGGAACCATGAGGATGAGGCGCCATCGTCGCTGACCCCTGGGACGCCAACGGCACTATCAGTCATACGGGGGAAATAATGCCTGCAGTCACCATCATCGAAGCGCATCTCGACGATGTACAGCATCAAGCGGCTCTGGTCGCACTGATCGATGCCTATGCCCGTGATCAAATGGGTGGTGGCCAGGGCCTCACCGAGGAGGCACGGATGGCCCTCATACCTGGCTTACGGCAGCATCCGACCACGGTCGTGTTCCTGGCATGGGACGGGCACACGCCCGTCGGTATCGCCGTCTGTTTTGTGGGGTTTTCGACCTTCCTGGCACGCCCACTCCTGAACATCCATGACCTGGCAGTCCTCCCGAGCCATCGTCGCCAAGGTATAGGGCGTCTCCTCCTCGAACACGTTGCTGCCAAAGGGCGGGCGCTCAACTGTTGCAAGCTGACGCTAGAAGTCCGGGCTGATAATGCCACAGCCCAGCAACTCTATGCCTCGGTGGGTTTTGACAGCGCCGCTTCGTATGGTGGAGCGGTACGGGTGTGGTTTCTGGAAAAGCGCCTGCCATGAAGTCGTGACGCAGCACGCGTCGCCCTCTGCGGCTTCTGGGGGCAACGTCATGCGTGCGTATACCGCTGCCAAGGGCACCATACAGCCGAGGCTTTCCAGGGACAGCCGCGGTGCGGGCTTGTCGTATGATTTCAGCTCCCAGCGACCATCGGTGATCCGATGGTCGTGGTCAACGGCCATCCGCGCTTGCGTCACCAGGACAGAGTCGGTCAGGGGCGGCAGCCAGGCACGATCGCGCTGAAGCTGGTTGTCGCGTGTGCTCAACGGTCGCCACCGTCTGTCCCACCGGCGGCGCAGGTGCTGGTGGAGAACAAAAGCCTGGGGCAGATGGTAGAGCGCCATCATCCCAAAGTCGAGCGTATCCGCACCTGGCTGGTGCGCACGCTGCAGCAGCACGCCCTGCGCAGCAAGCGGCTATGCGTGGGACAACAGCAATCGTCCACGGGGAACGGGCGCATCATCCTGTGGTGTATGTGAGTTGGCATGATGCCGTGGCCTATTGTGACTGGCTGACTACCCGCTTGCGAGAGTGGTCCCGCACCCCTGAGCCCTTAGCCAGACTGATACGCACCAAGGACTGGCGTATCATTTTGCCGAGTGAGGCAGAGTGGGAAAAAGCTGCCCGTGGTACGGATGGCCGCGTGTATCCCTGGGGCAACGAGCCTGATCCAGATCTGGGAAACTACGATGCGACTGGCATCAACACTACCAGCACCGTGGGCTGCTTTCCGCGTGGTGCTAGCTCCGATGGGGTCGAGGAGTTGAGTGGATTATCCGATGGTATGACCAGACGAGTGGGCCACCCCAAGGCGTGCGAGGCAGACCGGCTGCTAGAGCGGTCGCTCTTTCTGGCAAACCTAGCTCGCGGAGCTGTGCCGCCTGGCAGAGCCGGCGTCTCTAGCCCAGCACGGCGCTGAGGGTCTAGCGCCTCTTGACACCCCGCTGCGCCACAACCTACACTCCCTCTCACAAGATGCTCAAGGAGGTAAGCCATGTCACAAAGCATTCCCTCTTTGTTTCACATCCCCGCCGCCCCACTGCCTGGTGCTCAACCAATCCAGACCTGGAAAGCACAATATCCCGAGACCTGGCTTCTCCTGGAGATCACCGCGGAGGACGACGGCGAACCGCTCGAAGGCATCGTCCTGGCCACGGCGGCTGCCCTTGAGGAGCTCCAGGAGGTCTGGCAGGTAGCGCGGAGCCAGGGGGTCTTAACCATGGTGACGTACGGGGCGCCGCGTACAGCGGGTCCCGAGGTCGTGGTCAGTGTTACGTAATCGGGCCGCCTTCCGCCCCTGGACACACCCTGTCGTTGCAGTGCGGGTAGGGGAGGGGACACGATTGTCCGCGCGCTCGTCGATACTGGAGCTGTCCAAAGCCTCATTGATCCGCGGCTGCGGCCTCAACTCGCGCTGCCCACGACGGGGAGCCTCCAGATTATTGGACTGGGGACACGGCCAATCGCGGTGTCGCTCGTCACCCTGGACAGCGTGGTCATCGCGCCGTGTCCCCTGCAGCCTTTCACTTCCGGGGACACGGACCTGACTCATCTACGACTGGGAATCCAGTTGCTGCGGGGTATCCAGGCCTTTCGTGGGTATCGCCTCCAATGTGACTGTGCGGCTGGACGGGTCTATCTCCTAACGTAGTCCGTTGGCAAGACATGCACCGCATCCTGTTCTATAAGGAGCTTTTATCACACGCATTTATCACGGGAACGTTTCCTCCTCTGCCGATACATCAACATGGCTTCCACGCGCTCAAGCGTTCTTGCTGTGATCGTTAAGGTCGTACGTACGCATCGCTGGCCCTACGAGCCGCACTACCACTAGGCCGCGCCAGGCGTCAGAGCACGCCGTCGTGTGAGCCGCTTCCAGCACAGGAGACAACCATGGGACGAACAGTTAGTAGTGTGCAGCCGATCGAAGCCGCGCCAGAAGACGTCGGGCTGGCGTCCGAGGGCCTGGCCCGCCTGCAACGCCATATCCAGGGGTATATCGACCAGGGCAAGCTGCCTGGGGCCATCTCCATGGTCCAGCGGCGCGGCAAAGTGGTGCATTTCAGACCTACGGCGCACGTGACCTAGAGGCTGGCACGCCAGTCGAGCCCGAGACCATTTTCCGCATCTACTCCATGACCAAGCCCATTGTCAGCGTCGGCCTGATGACGCTCTACGAAGAGGGCCGTTTGCAGATTGACGACCCGGTGTCGCAGTATATCCCCCAGTTCAAGGGTCTGCAGGTGCTCGTCGGTGGGACTGCTGAGGCGCCGCAGGTGCGGCCGCCAGCGCGTGAGATGACCATTGCCGACCTGCTGCGCCACACCTCTGGCCTCGTCAACCAGGCCGATCCCGTCTTAGGCCACACCTACACCCGCTTGGGCCTCCTCACCTCATCGTCGAGTGGCATCCTGGCGGACATGGTCGCGACAGTCGGCACCCTACCGCTCAAGTGCGACGCAGGGGCCCAGTTCAACTACGGTATCTCTACCGATGTGGTCGGCTACCTGTGCGAAGTGCTCAGTGGCCAGCGCTTTGATACCTTCCTGCGCCAGCGCCTCCTGGAGCCCCTGGGCATGGTGGACACGAGCTTTCGCGTGCCGGCCGAGGACGTCGAGCGCTTCGCCGCCTGCTACCGGCCCGGCTCGGCGGGTGAGCCACTCCTAGTGGTCGAGGACCGCGCCGACGCCTCCAGCCGCTACACGCAGCCGCGCACCTATCTGTCCGGCGCCGGCGGCATGGTCTCCACTGCGTCCGATTACATGCGCTTCTGTACCATGTTACGCAACGGCGGCGTACTGGACGGCCAGCGTATCCTTGGCCCGCGCACCGTGGCCTTCATGGCGCTCAACCATCTGCCGGGGGGCGCGGACCTGGCGCAGATGAGTCCGGGCTCCGCCGGAGAAACCAGCCGAGCCGGGGTGGGCTTTGGCCTCGGCTTTGCGCGAGTGCTGGACCCCACCGTGCTTGGCGGCCTCAGTGTCCCTGGCGAGTACTACTGGGGTGGCGCTGCCTCGACGGCGTGCTGGATCGCGCCAGCTGAGGATCGCGCTGTGGTGTTTATGACGCAGGTGCGGCCGTCGTCCACCTATCCAATTCGCCGCGAGTTACGGGCGCTGATTTACGGCGCGATCATCGACTAAGTGAGCGGTTCGGAGGGAAGGCCAAGTATCGAGGCAGGGAAGAGCCTGGACTTGAGCCGCCTTCCCGCCTTGGACACATCCTTGCGTTATGATGTCGTGCAGGTGAGGTGAAACGTTGGTCCTAGAGCGCCGCTCTCCAGGAGCGCCACGATTGTGACGCATCGACAGACACGCTGCACTCGGAGCCCTACCCCATTGCTGACCCACACCCCCATCCCCCGCTGGCCAGACAAGAGATGCACGGCGACACGGCGCTGGCCTCTCTAGCTCCTGGTCGATGCGCAACACCACGGTGGCGATACCGTGCCGCTCCAGAGCCTGCTTCCCCGGCACGAGCCCGTGGCGGTGATTGGCGGGGCGGGCAGTGGCAAGAGCACCCTGCTGGCCTACCTGGCCGCCAGGCTGGTCGAGGCGGCCCTGCAAGGCACGCCGGCGGGGTTTGCTCTGCCAGCGGGGTAGGTGACGCTGGTGCGGTTGCTGATCCCGCTGCGTTATTGCCGCGAAGAGGCGCACTGGTGCGACCAGGCTCCCGAGGCACGCCTGCGCCAGGCACGCGCTGGCACCCTGGCTGGGTTTATCCCATAGTCTCTGCAGCGGCGCAACCCGGGGCTGGAGACCTCAGAGGACTTTTTTGATCGCCTGCTCCTGGGCCGCGGCTGCCTGCTCATGCTGGATGGCCTGGGACACCGCCTGCGTGGGTCCACACAGGCACATCCCGTCCTCTTTGGGGCCGCGATCCCCAGCGGCGGCATGCCTTCAGGAGCCATGGGTCTGTCCACCTTGGGCCAAGAGACGCTCGACCACCGCTTTCGTGCGCTGCGAGGCCTGACCATCCAGCCCATAAAACAGATACCCACGCAGCTGTTGGGCCCGGGCGCGTCGGAGGGGATCGTCGCGCAGGGCATCCACAATCGCTGACCGGATGTCCGCCGGGTGCGTAATCGGCAGAAACGCCTCCGCGAACAAGGCCTCGGGGGCTTCGGTCAACAAGGCCTCGCCATCGTGATGTGTGAAGGGCTCACTGGGCAGGACAAAAATGATGCCGGTCTTCTGCAACGCCACAAAGTCAAACATGGTACTGGAGGCTTCGCTGATGAGGGTGTCCGCCGCGTGCATGTACGGCACAATGTTGTAGTCGTCCACCGGCAGCAACACGGCATGGGGATACTGCGGCACGGCCCGTTCGTAGATGGTGTGGTGCCAGTGCGGCGCATACTTGCCACGCCAACTATATTGATGCAGCTTGATGATGAGGTTGTAGTCGGTGGTCGCTGGCAGAATCTGCTCGCGGACCACGTCCAGGCAGGTAGGCTTGTAGGTTGGAGCAAAGAGCACCGTGGGCTTGGCGGGATCGAGTCCCAGCCGCTGCAGAATCGCCCCCCGCGTGGGAAACCCTGGCCACCACAAGGGGTCAAGCTTGGGTAAGCCGACGGTGTGAATGATCGACCGCCCCACCGCATTGGCCCGCTGTAAGCAATCGACGCGGTACTGCCCCTCGACAAACACGTGATAGCGTGTCTGGGCTTGGGCGCGCAGGTTGCGGTACATGATGTTCTTGATGCCCGTGCCGTGATTGACGAAACACAGCAGCGTCTCCCCATAGCGCTGCGGATCGCGGACCGTGTCGCCGGTGATCACCACATCGAAGCCCCGTGTGCTGTCGGCTATCGTTAAACCTTCGGCTCGAAAGCGCGCCTCGAGTTCTCCCTGCAAGGAGCGGTTGAACAGGCCGAAACGGCGCTCGGCGTCGTGCGAGCAGGTAAAGGCGATGTCATACTGCGGATCCTGACGGAATACCTGATACAGGGGATCGAGCGCCGCACGGTGGTACAGGTGCCCAACCTCGAAGAGCAGTCGTATCATCCTCTCTCCCCTTGCCACAGCCCGCGAGCCGCAGCGACGACTTGGGGGACGCTCACCTGCTGCATACACTGATGATGCCCGCGTGGGCACTGCCGGGAGCCTTTGGTGCTGCACGGGCGACAGTCCAGGATCGCACTCACGACGACGGCCTTGGCCTGAAAGGGATAAAACCCGAACTCCTGCACGGTCGGGCCAAACACCGCCACCACAGGCACCTGTAAAGCGGTCGCCAGATGCATCAGGCCCGAGTCATTGCTCAGGAGCAGGCGGCACTGCTGCAACAGCGCCGCGGTGTGCATCAGCGGCAGTTGCCCGGCGCTATGCAGTACCGGCACGCTGAGGTGCTGGGCCAAGGCTTCTGCGAGGGGTCGCTCGGCAGCGCTTCCCAACACGACCACCGCCGCCTGATGCTCGTATGCCACCTGCTGCACTGCGGCGGCAAAGCGCTCGACTGGCCACTGTTTGGTGGGCCAGCCTGCTCCGGGCGCCACGGCGAGCAACGCGGGTCCGTCCCGCCCCGGGTAGCGCTGCTGCACATAGGCCCGCATCGCGGCCTGACTCTCTGGCGTGACCTGGATGTCCGTCGGCGGTAGTGGAGCGGTAATGCCCAGACGGCGTAGTGGTGCCGCATAACGGACGGGCACCGGCGTCATGGCCTGCAGCGTGTTCCACCCCAGACGGACCAGTAGCGCCCGGCGGATGGTCTGTTTGCGATAGACGAGCGTACGGCGTGCTCGTAAACCGTGCACGAGGAGGCGACTGCGGAGGGTGCGGTGTAAATCCAGTACGAGATCATACCGCGTCTGGCGCAGGGTGCGCAGCGTCTGCCTGATCCCGTGCTCCGCTTCAAAGAGGATGACGCGATCCACACAGGGATGCGCCCGTAAGAGGTCGTGATAGGCAGCTTTCGTCATAAAATCGATCTGCGCCATCGGGTAGTGCGTCCGCAAGAGACGTAGGATAGGGGTGGTCAGCACAACATCCCCCAACGAGCTGAGACGGATAACCAGCATCTGGGTCGGGCCGGCCAGAAGGTTCATGCGCGATATCCGCGTCCTAGGCGAGGTGTTGCCACCCCTCAGGCCCTCGCCCAGGCCAGATCAGGACGCCGCTCATGCCAGGCCGTGGCTTGCTCATAGGCATACCCTATGCGTAAGATCGTCGCCTCCTCAAACCCTTTGCCGCAGATCATCAGGCCAATCGGCAGGCCCTGGCGCGTAAAGCCGCACGGCAGCGTTAGCGCGCATAGACCCAGCACATTGCCCACACGTGTGTTACGCGAGTAGCGCGGGTTCCAGTACTTGTAAGCGTCGAGGGAGGCATCGACCTCGGCCAGGGGCAGCGCCGGCAGCATCGTCGTGGGCACGAGCAACGCATCGACATCGTGCAACGTGCGGCGGGCTTTGGCACTGAGCGCGGCACACGTCTGCACCGCTTGGAGGTAGGCCAGCGCCGTGGCGTCTTTGCCTGGGGTAATGCGGTACGTCACCACCGGATCGTATTCCTCAAAACGTTCGCCCAAACGCGGTTGATGCTCCAGGCAGGCTTCCACAGCGCTGATGAGACCACTACCGTGGGCTTCCAAGGCCTCGGCAGCTTCGGGAAACGCGATACTGCTCACATGCGCGCCCAGCCCGTGAAAGATGTCGCCGCAGGCGCGCACTGCCTGAATGACTTCCGGGTCAGCGTCTTCCCAGAAGGCCGTTTCAGCAAAGGCCAGACGCAGCCCGCGCACCCCGTCGTGCAAACCGGTGACAACATCCTCATGCGGGGCCACACCCTGGGTCGAGGCATCACGCGGGTCAGGACCGCGCATGGCCTGATAGACCAGCGCCGCATCCTCCACCGAACGCGTTAAGGGTCCGACGGAATCAAAGGTCCAACTGAGCGGAAACACCCCAGCACGGCTCACCTGGCCCACCGTGGTTTTGAGGCCCACCGTGCCGCACAGGGCCGCAGGAATACGCACCGAGCCACCCGTGTCAGTGCCCAGCGCCATGGGCACCAACCCCGCCCCGACCGCCACGCCCGAGCCGCTGCTGGAACCGCCGGGCACATGGGGTGTCGCATGCCAGGGGTTGTGCGGTGTGCCATGGTGGTGGTTGATCCCCGGTGCCCCAAAGGCGAATTGCACCGTCTGGGCTTTGCCCAGCAAGACCATACCCGCCTGGCTGAGCCGACGCACGACCGTGGCATCGCGGCTGGCGATGTTGTCGAGCAGCAGGTTCGAGCCCGCCGTGGTCGGCAGGCCCTGCACATCAAACAGATCTTTGACGGCATACGGAATGCCGTGCAGCGGTCCAGCGTCTTGCCCAGCGCGCAGGGCCAGCTCGGCAGCCTGCGCCGCAGCCAGAGCCCGCTGGCGTGACACGAGGCGCATGCTGTGTAACCGTCCGTCTAATGCCTCAACGCGGGCCAGGAGATGCTCCATCAGGTCCACCGGCGATAGGGTGCCGTCATGGATCTGCCGGGATAGGGTGCTCATCGTGTGCCAATGCAGGGGAGTTTCAGACATGAGGCAAGTCTCCGAGTGAGGTGCGCGCTCTGGATAGGGGAACCAGGGCGCAGTATAGTCGCAACGCCGGAAGGCAGCAAGGAGGGAGCCTGCACGACGTCTACGAGCATAGCCATGCCTAGGGGGAGAGAGGCGCCTAGGCGTTGCGTACCCACGAGGGTGGATGCCCACGTGCCCTGCGCCTCCAGTGTTGGTGCTACACGTACCGCCCGCCTCCATCAATGTGCAACACTTCGCCGGTCATATAGGCGTTGGTCATCAGCATGAGCATGACCTGCGCCACCTCTTCCGCGCTGCCAATGCGTTTGCCCGGTAACATAGCCTCACGGTTTTTTACCATGGTGTCGCGTTCGGTGCCATACGTATTGTGCAGCAACGGCGTATCAATGAGTCCGGGCGTGACGGTATTGACGCGGATGGGGGCCAATTCCAGCGCCAGGGCCGGGGTGATGGCTTCCACGCTGGCCAGGACCGCGGTGAGCATGGCCGTGCCCAGACGCGGGCGAGAAGACAGGCCGCCGGAGGTAAAGGTAATCGACCCGCTGGTCATTTTCGGCGCTGCACTCCGCACCACATAGGTCAGGCCCCAGATGCGCTCATCAATAATGCGGCGGAGGTTGGCCAGGTCATTGTCCACGATGCGGCCATTGACGATGTTGCCCGCGGCGATCACCACATGGTCGACGTGACTGATGCCCTCGAAAACCTGGCGCACCGCCGCTTCATTGCTGATGTCTGCCACGATGGTGCGCACCTCACCCAGTTCGCGCTGGGCCTGCGCCAGTTTTTCCGGGGAACGTCCGGCAATGGTGAGCTCCGCCCCTTCCTGCCGCGCCAGCTTCGCCGCTGCGAAGCCAATGCCTGTGCTGCCGCCGATCACCACCACGTGTGCGCCTTGTAGTTTCATCACGTCCTCCTTGCTGCGTAAGTCTCTGATGGTTGACACGCCTCTGCCTGCCACACAGTATGCCGGAGCTTGGGGCCAGCAGCAATGACACCCGGCCATTCCCGCTTGCATTTTCGTCTGAAGCATGCGAGCGTCGTGGCCACTGTGCGACACGCTGCCTACGATGGCCGTACCCAGGAGGGAGTCTATGCGGACCTATGACGCCGTGTTTTTTGATGCTGCCAATACCTTACTGTATCCCTACCCATCGGTTGGCGAGGTCTATGCGCAGGTGGCCGCCCGCTATGGCGTGACCACCACCGGTGCGGCGGTGCAAGGCGCCTTCCGCCAGTCCTGGGGCGAGGTGGAAGCCGCGGCCAACCGTGACCCGGTGCGTTATGGCGTGGGTGAACCAGATGGCCGCCGCTTCTGGCACACGCTCGTGCACGCGACCTTCACGCAGCTACAGGTCCCGGAACCCTTTGATGCCTTCTTCGAGGAGCTGTATCAACTCTTTAAGCAACCGGAGGTCTGGCGCCTGTTCCCCGAATGTCTGGAGGTCATGCGCACGCTACGCCAACACGGCTACATCGTGGGGGTGATTTCCAACTGGGATAGCCGCCTGCCTGACTTGCTCGAAAATATGGGGCTCATGGCCTATGTCCAACACGTCAGTATTTCCGGAATAGTAGGTTGGGAAAAGCCGCACACCGCCATCTTCGAGCACGCCCTCAAGGCGGTGGCCGTGCCCCCTGCCCGGGCGTTGCACGTTGGCGACAATCTCCAGGCCGATGCCTACGGCGCCCAGCAAGCGGGTCTGCAACCGCTCTGGTTGCAGCGCCAGGGAGGCACGCATGCCGACTATCCAGTCATCCACGACCTCCACGGCGTCCTGACCTGGCTTGAGGCGCATGGGGAGGAGTCCCTCGCAGGGTCAGGCGCGTAGCGCCCGGATGGCGGCGGCATAGTCTGGCTGACCAAAAATCGCCGTCCCCGCCACCAGCACGTCAGCCCCCGCCTCACGCAGCGTCTGGGCATTCGAGGCATTGACGCCGCCGTCCACTTCAATGACCACATCGAGTCCGCGCGCCGTGATCTGTTGCTTCAAGGCCCGAATCTTGTCGAGGGTGGCGGGGATAAAGCGTTGTCCACCAAACCCAGGGTTGACGGACATGAGCAGCACCATATGGATTTCGGGCAAAATTTCTTCAATGGTATGCAACGACGTGGCTGGATTGAGCACCACGCTGGCTTTGACCCCGGCGTCTTTGATGGTCTGAATGATGCGATGTAGATGCCGACAGGCCTCGACATGGACGGTCAGATTGGCGCTGCCGGCATCAATAAACGCGGGCAGGAGATCGTCCGGATCTTGCACCATGAGATGCACATCGAGGGGTAAACGCGTTACCGCGTACAGGGATTTGATGACTGGTGGGCCAATCGATAGATTGGGCACAAAATGGCCGTCCATCACGTCCACATGTAACAAATCCGCCCCGGCGGCTTCCACCTGGGCAATTTCTTCACCCAAGCGGGCAAAATCGGCAGCAAGAATAGAGGGGGCTATTTGGGTCATAGCAGTGTCCTTATGATGATGTCGGCTGACGACGAAAACGGGCCACGAAAACGCCTTCCGTGCCCCACTGCTCCGGGGTCAAATCGAGTGTCCCAGGCATGGGGTTCACGCCAGGAGCCTGGGCCAAGCGTGGACAGCCCAGAGGATACAACTGCATGGCTGGATGTGCGTCTAAAAAACGTTGCACGACCTGCTGTGTCTCTTCTGGCTCGTTGGAGCACACACTGTAGACCAGCGTCCCGTGGGCGGCCAGGCTAGCCTGTTGCGTGTGTAAAATAGTGAGCTGCACCTCCTGCAACGCCGTCAGGTCGGCGGCAGACCTCCGCCATTTGATGTCAGGGTGACGCCGCACCACGCCAAACCCCGAGCAGGGGGCATCCACCAGAATCCCGTCATACAGCCCGGGCGCCGGGAATCCCACCGTGGCATCCGCCACCACGACAGAGACACTGGCCAAGCCGAGGCGTTGCACATTGCGCTGGAGCAGGCGCAGACGTCCGGCTTGGGCATCGCAGGCAACAATTTGCCCGGTATCGTGGAGTAATTGGGCGAGATGAGTTGTCTTCCCGCCCGGTGCGGCACAAACATCCAGCCAGCGCTGGCCGGGTTGGGCCTCACACAGGGGCGCTACCAGCATCGCGCCCTGATCCTGCACCTGAAAGAGTCCCGCCTGATAGCTCGGCAACAGATCCAGCCGGTCGGTACCCTGGACGAGGAGACCCTCAGGGCGTAAAGGCGCCGGGCTCACGTGCTGCAACCCTTCCTCCAAGAGACGGCTGGCTAAGGCCTGGGGAGTGATCCGCAGCGTATTGGTGCGCAAGGTGATACCGGAAGAGCTGTTGTTGGCGCAACACAGCGCCTGGGTACGTTCCCAGCCATAGCGTTGCAGCCAACGTTCGACCAACCAGTGTGGATGGGAGTACGCCATCGCCAAGTGTGCCGCTGGGGTGGCGATGGCGTCGGGCAGTTGATAAGTCGTATGTTCCCGCAACAGGGTGCGTAAGACCCCATTGACAAAGCTCGCCGTTCCCTGATGACCGAAACGCCGGGCCAGATCAACGGTGGCATGCACCGCGGCGTGATGCGGCACCCGTTCCATCCAGAGACATTGATACACGCCGAGGCGTAAGGCATTGCGAATCCATGGAGTTAACGTCGTCAGAGGTCGTCGGCACACGTGCCCGAGCAGCCAATCAAGGCGGGCTTGCCAGCGCATGACGCCATAGACGCAATCCGTCACGAAGGCGCGATCGCGTCGTTCCAGCGTCACATGCTGGAGGGTCTGACGCAGGACGACATCCGTGTAGGCGTGCTGGGTCTCAAGCGTGTGCAGGATCTGGAGGGCTATCTGCCGCGCGGTCGGGGGCGTCATGGTCTTGGTCAAAACGATCTCCTACGCGCACGCGATAGCCCTGGACAAAGGCCTGGGCCAGCATACGACGACGGTTGGCAGGCTGGAGCTCCTGCACGAGAAGCTGCTGCGTGCCGCATGCCACACGACAACCCTCCGCGGTGATGGCGGTGATGGTCCCTGGAGTGCCCGTGCTGGAGAGCTCGTCGACACGGGTGCGCCAGAGTTTCACCGCCGTGCCTTGCCACAGCGCGGTGGCTCCGGGCCAGGGGACGAGGCCACGCACGAGATCGTGGATAGTCCGCGCTGAGGCCTGCCAGTCGACACGCCCCAAGGCCCGCGTCAGCTTGGGCGCATACGACGCACCCGCCTCGGGTTGCGCTTGGGCACGGAGCGTGCCCGCGGCGAGCGCTTCGAGCACGTGGAGCATGCCATGCCCTCCAGCCTCCGCCAAGCGACTGGTCAGACTCGCCGCGTCCTCATCAACGGCGATTGGACACGTCTCGCGCCAGAGCATGGGGCCGGTATCGAGATGCTCGTCCATCTGCATAATCGTATAGCCCGTGAGGGTTTCTCCTTGGATGATGGCCCAGTTGATGGGTGCCGCCCCACGGTATTTGGGGAGTAACGAGGCATGCAGATTGAGACAGCCATAGCGCGGCAACGTGAGCACGGCTGGCGGCAGCATGTTCCCATAGGCCACGACGACAATCACGTCTGGTTGGTAGGATGCCAGGGTTTCAAGCACAGTGGTGGGACGCAAACTGCGCGGTTGTACCACAGGCACATGCTGCGCGACGGCCAGGGTCTTGACCGGCGAGGCCTCCGTATGTTGGCCGCGTCCGCGGGGCCGATCGGGCTGCGTGACCACCGCAACAATCTCGTGGGGCGAGACGAGCAACTGCTGTAAGGTCGGACAGGCGAAGGCCGCCGTCCCCATAAAGATCACGCGCATACGCTGCTCCGGCACTGCTTTACTGCCGTTGACGTTGGGCACGCTTAAACTTCCGCATCACAATGTCACGCGCAGCGGGCCCCATACGATTAAAAAATAACGTACCCTGTAAATGATCCATTTCATGCTGAAAAGCTCGCGCCAGGAGTCCCGCGCCCTCGACCTCGACGAGCTCGCCTTGACGATTCATGCCCCGTAAAACGGCATGTGTGGCACGGGGTGTTGGGCCATAGACCCCAGGAAAACTCAGACAGCCTTCGTCTTCTTGGATACGCCCGTCCAGGGTGACGAACTCCGGGTTGATAAACGTCATCAACGCCTGCACATCACGGCCACTCGTCACATCCACGACAAACAGTTGCAGAGAAATGCCCACCTGCGGAGCCGCCAGGCCGATCCCCGGGGCATCGTACATAGTCTGAATCATATCATCAATAAGGCATTGTAACATCTCGTCAATCGTGACAACCGGTTCCGCCTTGCGTCGTAACACCGCGGCGGGAAATTGCTGAATAGGCAACACGGCCATGGAGCTTCTTTTTCTCCCTATGTAAAGTAGATACATAACCATAACACGATGATGTGCCGGTAGTGTATAGCCCATTTTCTCACGCGATGCAATGCACGGGGTAGACGCCCGGAGGCGCACGTAGCACGCAGCCCTTAGAGAAAGGTCACTGGATCCATATCAATACTGAGCTGGGTCGACCGGAGCTGGAGACGATCCTGCTGCGTTTCCGCCAGTGTGGCCTGCACCCAGTGGTGCAGGACGCGACTCGAAGCGGCTTTGAGGAGCACATGCCAACGATAGCGGTTTCTGATCTTGGCCAATGGGGCCTCCGCGGGCCCAAGCAAGGCGATGTCGGGGGTGGAGGGCATATGCCGTTGCAGGATGGTGCCCAGCCACTGGCTGGCCTCCTCGACACGGTCAGCCTGCGCGCTGTCCACGATGAGGCGTACAAAACGGGCGTACGGAGGATAGAGCATCGTGTGACGCTGTTGGATCTCCTCGTGAAAAAAGCCGGGGAAGTCGTGCTGTTGGGCAAACGCGATGCTGTAGTGCTCCGGGCGGTAGGTTTGGATAAACACCTCACCAGGGGCGTGACCACGTCCGGCGCGTCCAGCGACTTGGGTGAGTAATTGGAACAAACGTTCCGGGGCTCGGAAATCAGGGATCGCCAGCGTCGCATCGGCAGACACCACCCCGACGAGCGTGATATTGGGATAGTCATGCCCTTTGGCAATCATCTGCGTGCCGACTAAGATGTCAATCTCCCCGCGGCCGAGAGCCCCGAGAATATGCTGGTGGGCCGATTTCCCACGGGTGGTGTCGCGATCCATGCGGGCGACACGCGCCGTCGGGTATAGCCCCTGCAGCGCTTCTTCGACTTGCTGCGTGCCCAGACCAAACGGTGCCAGTGTCTCTTTCGCACACGCCGGACAGCGCAGGGACGCTGGCGTCGCAAAATCGCAGTAATGACATTTGAGGGTGCGGTCGCGCCGGTGATACGTCAGCGAGACACTGCAATGGGCACACTGCGGCACCTCTCCGCAGTCCCGGCACTGTAGGTAGGAGGCAAAGCCGCGCCGATTGATCAAAATCAGACACTGCTCGTGGCGCTGGAGGCACGCCGTCATGGCGTGGTACAGCGACGCCGAAATGATGCGCTCGTTCGGGGTCGCCCGGCCCCGTTGATCCACCACCGTAATCCGTGGGAGCGGCCTTTCCTCCACACGGTGCGGCAGGGACAGGGACAGATATTTCCCCCCGCGGGCATGTTGAAAGGTCTCCAGGGCTGGGGTCGCACTGCCCAGCACCACCACCGCGCCACACTTCTGGGCGCGCACAATAGCGACGTCACGGGCATGATAGCGGGGGCTGTCTTCTTGCTTATAGGAAGTATCGTGTTCTTCGTCAACAATGATAAGTCCAAGATAATCTATAGGAGCAAAGATCGCGGAGCGGGCCCCAATGGCAATCCTGGCCTCGCCACTGGCCAGTCGGCGCCATTCGTCGAACCGTTCGCCTCCGGAAAGACCACTGTGCAAGACAGCAATCTGGGAGGAAAAACGTGCCACGAAACGCTCGATACATTGCTCGGTCAAGGCGATTTCGGGCACGAGGGCCAACGCCGTTTTTCCCTGACGTAAAGCCGTCGCAATGGCACGCATATAGACTTCCGTCTTGCCGCTGCCCGTCACACCATAGAGCAGCACGGGCGTACTATCAGCGATGGCGAGCTTGTTCTCAATCTGCCACAGCGCATGTTGTTGCGCCTCATTCAAGGTCGGGAGCGGCGGCGGCGTGGCGGGGGAGGGTGGGACAACGGCACGCATGTGCTCCACATGGCTGATCTCTACGGCACCACGCACGACGAGAGATTTCAGCGCCGCCTGTGCTCCAGGCAGCTGCCGACAGAGGGTGGCGTGCTCCCACACGGGTTGGGTGTGCAACAGCTGTAAGACCGCCGCCTGCTTCGGAGCCCGCTGTTGGAGCTGATGTTGTAAGCACTCCGCCTCAGGAGGCGAGAGACACAAACGCACCATCGTGACCAGGCGGGGTTGTGCGGTGGGGGTGAGGCGTTGCAGCTGCCTGTGCACTAACCCCTGCTGGTGCAGACGTCGGAGCGTTGGCAGACAATCTTTCAGGTCGAGGCGACGTTCCAGGGCGTGCGCGCTGTGCGCGCCGTGCTGTATCAGGGCCTGGAGAATGGCGTGCGCTTGTCCCTGTGGCCAGTTCTCCGGGTGCTGTGGCGCGTCGGCAGTCACCGTATAGACGGCTTCCGTGTGCACACGAAAGCCCTCTGGGACCGCCGCTTTGAGCACCAGTCCCCATGGGCAAAAATAGTACTCAGCCATCCACTGCGTGAGCTGTAACAGCGCGGGCGTGAGCAAGGGGGTGTCATCAAGGACCGCTGTCACCTCTTTCAGCTCGGTGAGAGGGCTGCTGTCGGCCAAGCCAACGATATACCCGAGGACTTCGCGTGTGCCCACCGGCACTAACACCCGCTGGCCAATACCGCACACGGGACGTAAGTCCTCGGGTATGCGGTAATCCAAGGGCGTCTCAAGAGGCAACTCGACGGCGACGTGCGCAATGGTCGGGGCCGTGGTCTCTGCGGCTAGGGGATCAGCGAGTACGTCAGGAGTCCTGGGCTGCATACGCCACATTATTCCTACAGATAAGGACGCACCTGCACACCACTAGGAAACGTCAAAATGCATGCGCCCTGGCGTTTTGCGATTTTCCATTTCTTCTTGGCAGGAGCGACAAAAGCGCGCCCAGGGAATTGCTTCGAGACGTTTGATCTCTATCGGATCCTCGCAACTGGCACACACGCCGTAATCATCACGGTCAATGCGCTCAATGGCATCTTCGACGGCCCGTAATTCGTCGAGTTCTCGACTTTTGAGCATGAAGGTAATTTCGCGATCACGCGCACTGCTGGCAATATCTAAGGAGTCACCACGCGTGATGTCGTCCCCGCCCTGGAGAGGGGCTTCCTCGGAAATTTTGGAGAGAACAACCTGGCGGCGCTTCTGGAGGTTGGATTTTATGGCTCGAAATTCTTCTCTCATGAGCTGACCGTCCTCTTGTGGTTGGCTAGTATCAGCAGATAGGCTTCCCTCGTAGTCTAGACACCCTGGTAGACAGAGAAAGGCATTAAGGCGCCTCCGCTGCGACACGCCGGGCACAGATCAGGCAAAAACCGTGTGACGTCGGGTCACACACAGCGATGCACCGCTGTCGTGCAGGACCAAGCTCTGTGTCCAACTCGACAAAATTGCGGGACACCTATGTTGGCATCATCATGTATGGCAGGCCAACGAACCTGATAGAAAGATGCGCAATTATAATCAAAGAGCTACCGAGTGTCAACGGAGCCTGCAGCGTCGCTTGACAAGCCAAGAAAGCCATGCTTACACTCCTGCCTGATGTTGGACGAGCCACACGCTAGCATGTCTTGGTGATGAGTCGGAGGCAGGCCATGACCGCAGAGCGCAAGATTCGAGTCCTGATCGCCAAACCTGGTTTGGACGGACATGATCGTGGTGCCAAAGTGCTGGCCTTGGCGCTGCGTGATGCAGGGATGGAAGTCATTTACACCGGCTTGCGGCAACAACCGGAGCACATTGTCGCGGCGGCCATCCAGGAAGACGTGGATGTGGTGGGGATGAGTTGCTTGTCTGGAGCCCACAATCATCTGTTCCCGCGTGTGGTGGCACTCCTGAAGGAACAAGGCGCCGAGGAGGTGATCGTGATTGGCGGGGGCACCATTCCTGAGAATGATATCGCCGGGCTGCACGCCCAAGGTGTCCAGGCGGTGTTCGGACCGGGTTCCTCGATTGCCGATATTGTGACGTACATCCAAGAGCATGTCCCTCAACGGCCCTAGCATTACAGACTCCCCAGAGGCTTGCCTACTCGAAAGGACGTTGTCACCGTGGATCTCGTGGAGCGCATGCTGGCTGGGGAGCAACGGGCCTTAGCGCAACTCATGTCGCACGTGGAACGCCATACCGCTGAGGTACCAGAGATTATGCGACGCATTGCCCCGACCTTAGGGCGCGGCTATTGCGTGGGCATTACGGGACCACCTGGCGCGGGCAAAAGTACGCTCACCGATACACTCACAGCCCAGGCCCGCCAACACGGGCAGACTGTGGGCATTATTGCCGTGGATCCGACCAGTCCATTCTCTGGTGGTGCCATCCTTGGCGATCGTATCCGCATGCAGCAGCATTATCTCGACGCCGGCGTCTTCATCCGGAGTATGGCCACGCGTGGCAGTCACGGTGGGATCCCACAGGCGGCGCAAGGACTCCGCAAGTTACTGGATGCCTTTGGGAAAGACCTGATTCTCATCGAGACGGTTGGGGTGGGGCAGACAGAGATTGACATTGTGGAAACCGCCGACACGACCGTTGTGCTGCTCGTGCCGGAGAGTGGCGATACGATCCAGACGATGAAGGCCGGCATCATGGAGATTGCCGATCTCTTCGTGATCAATAAGGCGGATCGTGAGGGGGCGGACCGCTTACTGCGTGAACTCCGCCTGCTGGTCCACATGCATCCACGCTATGACTGGTGGGAGACGCCGGTCCTGGCAACGCAGGCCTATCAAAATGTCGGCATCCCAGAACTCTATACGGCTCTCGCACAGCATCGTCAGACCCTGAGCGACACGGGGCAGCTGACCGTCCGCCGGCGTCAACACCGCCAGCGGGAATTCGTCGTCCTCTTGCAAGAACGGCTGATGGCACGCCTGGTGGCCCATCTAGGCCATCACGAGGCCTTGCGGCTGCTGGATGTCGAGGTCCAGGAAGGACGTATTGATCCGTATAGCGCCGTGGCACAGATTTTGGCGCGTCCGGACATGCTCACCCTGGTCATGACCGAGAGCCCTACGGCATAGCCACGTCCTCTCACGCATTACGGGCTACGAGATAGGCATCACTGATAGCATAGAGCCATAAGATCCCTGCGGCAATTTTCCCCAAGAGAAACGGCCAGACGCATACCGCCACCACCGCGCCGCTGAGCAGCACCACACCTTTGACGATTTGCCCATTGTAGAGTTGCCCCAGACCGCAGAGTAGCGACAAGGTGGCTGCCAGCCACGGACGCAATGTGCTGTGCTGTGGCGTGGCTGTGCGGCGCTCTGCGGCGTGATAGAGTGTCTCCAACGTCTGGGCTGGTGTTCCAGATGCCAAGGGGGCACCGGCATGTGGCGCGGCTCCCACGGTGCCTCCAGCCGCCGCGGACAAAATAGAGAGCACACCGGGAGGCAGCGCCATCCCACAACGTGCGCAATGATGCCCGGTGTCCTCCAGTCGCTCATGGCAATGTGGGCAGTACATATGGATGGCCATGCCACCTTCCTCCTAAAAATCGTGCGAGAGACCCCTCGCTTCAGCGGGGGGAGGAAAGCACGTTGCGCCGTCTGCGGCGCAAGAATACCCCGTGCTTCGACTGACCATATGTGCGACCACGTAGTATGGAAAAACTACGGTATGCCACGG
>SXND01000136.1 GCA_005777235.1 Pseudomonadota bacterium | reverse complement strand
CGGGCCAAAGGTATAGACCTTGCCCAGGGCGCAGGCAAACAACTCGGCTTCCAGTTGGCCAGAGACGGTGAGATAGGCCGATTTGCCAAAAAAGTCGTCGGTAAACGCGGCGGGATCGCCCGGCTGAAAACCGCCTAGCGTGGTGACGCGGAACATTTCGCCGGCGCCTTCGCAGTCGGCGCCAGTGATAATCGGGGTATGGACGTGATAAAAACCGCGCTGGCGGAAGAAATGGTGCACCGCAAAGGCGCTTTCGGAGCGGATGCGAAACATGGCGCCGTATTTATTGGTGCGCGGGCGCAAATGGCCGATCTCGCGCAAGAATTCGTCCGAATGGCCCTTTTTCTGTAACGGGTAGGCCTGCGCATCAGCACTGCCAAGCAAGGTGACGTCGGTGGCGCGCAATTCCCAGGTCTGCCCTTTCCCGGGGGATGGGAGCAGTGCCCCGTGCACTGCTACCGCCGCGCCGGTGGTGACCAGCGCCAGTTGCTCGTAGGCCGGGAGGCTGCTGTCGACCACGACTTGCAGGTTGTGCAAACACGAGCCATCGTTGATCTCAAGAAATGACAGCCCTTTGGAGTCACGCCGGGTGCGGACCCAGCCCTTGACGAGGAGGGCATCCACCGCCTCCTGGCTGTGTAAGGCATCCTGGACAGGGGTACGACGCATCAAGTTGCCTCCTTCTTCTAGATGTCTGTTTCATACATACACTGTCAGTCCAACACCTGCGCGGGCCTGGCCCGCTCCTACCAGAGCGCTGTGCCCGAGGGTTTCCTGGAGGAGTGGGCCAGGACCGCGAGACACCCTTGACTGGCACAGGACTTCCGAAATGGACATCTAGTGACCACGCTGGGGATGGGCACGGTGCGGACTCGGCGCATCATAGCCGCGTAGTGTATCATAACGGCGCAGTTGCTCTGGTGTGAGAATGTCGCGTTGGGCCAGGTGGGCGCGGAGATGCACGGTACGCAAATGCCCCTGCGTGGTCGTAATGTCCGCTACGACCTGCTCTAACGAGGCTTCAGCAATCGTGCCCGAGGCGAACAGCGCCTCTAGCTGGCGTTCCCGGTCCAGCAGGTGCGTGCCGAGGCGCACTGCCTCGGTCTGCATGTGCTCAAAAATGGTCTGAGTGTGCTGGCGCTGCTCGTCCGACAGTTGGAGGGCCTCCGCCAAGTCCAGCACGTGACGAGGCCCTGGGTAATGATGTAACTCCGCTGCTTTCGCCAAGCCCATACCACTGCCAGTAAGGTACCCCTGGATCTCCTCATCCGACAGGGCTTTGATCTCCCGCTTTTCCTGTCCAGCGTAAGGCGACCCGGGCTCTGCAGCCCAGCCTGGCGGAGCGCATCCCAACACGAGAACCATAGACCACCAGTGCCACCGCATAGATGCCCTCCACGCTCCAAGGTCTGCACCGCAGGCCTCGGGCGCACTCCACACTTACAGTGTAATCTGCATCCGTCCCTCGCGGGCGGCTTCCATAATCGCCACATTGCGCAGACCGTCCTCCAGCGTCGCACGGGGCGGGCGCTGCTGCTGTACCGCCTCGACAAAATCCGTCACCTCCTCCAGGAACGGATTCACCGGCTGGAACGGCACGGGCTGGCCATTGTGGGTGATGCGCCCGTCGGGACGCGCTCCTGAGAGCCCTTCACCAATGAGGTCGCCGGTATCGCCGTACAGTTCGACGCGATTGCCGCCCTCGAACACCGCCGTCACGGTCAGCTCAGCCAGTAGGCGATCTGGGTAGAGCAAGACCAGCGTGGCGATTTCGTCGTTGACGCTATGATGTACCGGGCTGATCATGCCGCCCCCGACACTGGCCGGCTCACCAAAATACCAGCGCCATAGGTCGATCAAATGCGTGCCCACACCGCTCAAGGCCCAGTAGCGCGCCTCGGCACTATGCGCTCGCCAGCCCGCCGGGTCTTGCGCCCGCGTGCTTAACAACCCCCGCGCATAGCGCACCTGGCCAATGGCCCCGGCATCAATCATGGCTTTGATTTTTTGCGCCCCCTGATTAAAACGCCAGGTGTAGCCCATGGCAAAGGTCATGCCACTCGCGCGCACCACCTCCGCCATGCGCTGACAGCCCGCAACGGTGGTGGTCATGGGCTTTTCGCACAGCACATGCTTCCCGGCCTGGACCGCGGCGATCACCTGCGGCTCGTGGGTGGCGTCTGGGGTGGCGACAATCACCGCGTCCACTCGCGGACTGCGCAGCAAGGCGGCGAGATCGTCGTACACTTCTGGGATGTCATGGCGCTGCGCAAAATCCGCCCCACGGCTCTTATCGCGGCTCAACACCGCCACGAGCTGCGCCCCAGCCGCGGCCTGTACCGCCGGGGCAAAGGAACGGTCGGCAATCACTCCGGTGCCCAACAGGGCAATGCCAAGGGTCATCGTCTCTGTCTCCTGTGTCTCTTTCTTAGCCGGCAATCGATTGGTAGAGCGCGGTTTCATAGGCGCGGAACAGCGCAATGGCCGCCTCATCAAAGAACGGCAAAATCTGCGTCAGGAACACGCCGCAGACGCCGGTGCTGCGGTCAATCCAGAAATACGTATTCCCCAGCCCGGCCCAGGCCAGACTGCCGGCCGCGCGTCCGGTGGGCGCCTGGGCGGTGTTAATTAAAAAGCTCAGACCCCATTTCTGCGGCATGCCCGGAAAAAAGTCGGCATCGCGGGAGCGCGCCGGCGCTACCGTCTGCATCGGTGTGACTGCCAGGTCGCCGATGTGATTCTGCGCCATCAGCGCCACCGTGTCTGGACGCAAGATCTGCGCTCCGTGCCAACTGCCGCCGTGCAGCAGCATCTGCGCAAACTGCAGATAATCCGGCGCCGTGGAATACAGGCCGCCACCGCCCATGATGCACTCCGGCTCGGGCGGCATGGCAAAGGACACCGGCTGCAAGTTCCCATCCGCACCACGCTGGTGCACGCTGGCCAGCCGTGTCTGTTGGGTGAGGGAGAGGCGAAACACGGTATCGTGCATGGCCAGCGGGGCGCAGATGTGGGCCTGCACATACTGATCGAGCCGCATGCCACTGACGGCTTCCACGACTTGTCCAGCCCAGTCAATGTTGATGCCATAATTCCAGCGCTCACCTGGGTCAAACAACAAGGGGAGGCGCAAAGCCGCCAGCGTGCCGGAATTGACGCGTGGCAGCCCCGTGACCTCGTGATAGCGCGCGAGCGGTGCATTCCACATGTCATACCCAAAGCCGGCGGTGTGGGTGAGCAGATGCCGCAGCGTGATGGGCCGTGTGGCCGGGCGCAGTTGTGGCGTCCCGGCGGCATCAAAGCCTTCCAGCACCTGCGGCGCCGCCAGGTTCTGGACCCACTGCTGCACCGGCGCGTCGAGCCTCAGACGGCCTTGTTCGACCAGTTGCATGGCGGCCACCGTGGTCACGGCTTTGGTCATGGAGGCGATCCAGCACACCGTGTCGAGCGTCATCGGGGCGTCGGTGGCGAGGGAGCGCGTGCCAAAGGCCCCGGCGTAGAGCACGCCGTCGCTGGTGGCGGCCATGGCGGCGACGCCAGGGACAGTGTGTGCGGCGGTGGCCTGGCGCAGAAGCTCGTCTATGGGCTGGGTAGCGTGGGGCATAAAGCGGTCTCCGTGGTGTGCAGCGGCTGTGGTGCTGGACGCTGAGCCCTCGCCTCCCCCCAGCACGCGGGGGGAGGTTGGGATGGGACAGTCCTTAGCGCGGCGAATACGACGCCAGACGCAGGATGGAATGGCGGCTCACACGTACCAGGGCGCCATCTTTCTCGGACTCAGCGCGGGCTTGCTGCCAGGCCGGATCTGCCTGGAAGGCGGTCCAACCCCGTTCGCGGGTGGCCAGATCGGGATAGCCCAGGAGGTAGGTGAGGCGATTGCTGGTGCCCACCTCGTCTACCCAGTAGGCAATGTTCTCGATACCGTGTTTGGTGAACAGATCCATGGTGTGCTTGGCAAAGCGGTCATGCAGGGCGGGCAGTTTACCGGGCATGGCATCATAGACCCGCAATTCCTGTAACGGCGTGGTGATCCGCGGCGGTTGGGGCGAATAGGGTGTCAGGCGCATAAAGGCGTTGATCACCTGTGCCACAATCGGTCCACCGGCTTCGGTCTCGGCCCGCACACGGTGCCACTCGGGATTGGCCTGGAAGGCACCCCATTTTTGCTCCCGATCGGCCAAGCTCTCGAAGGACAGGATGTAGGTGAGCTGGTTGCTGGCGCCAATGTCGTCGTTCCAGAACCCCAGGATGCCGATGCCGTGCTGCTTGAAGAAGCCGATGGTGTACTTGGCAAAGCGGTCGTTAATGGCCGGGAGTTTGCCCGGCACCGTGATGTAGCGGCGATATTCGTAGAGCATGGAGTCTCTCCTCACGTTTCGGTTAGGATCGCGCACACCTCGGGCCAGCCGCACACGGTACACGCCTGCTGGCTGGTCGAGAGCCACGTGCAGCGTAGTCCAAGCGCCTGGCGCCGTCAAGCGCCGAGCGGGGCTGGTGCGCGACGGATGACCTCAGGTGTCGATGACAGTGCGAGGAAGACGGTGGGTACGATGGGCGAGGGCGGCACCAAGCGCGGGGCAGGATAGCGCCGGTGTTCCCGCTCCTCAGGCTGGGCGGCAGAGGGATAACCCGGTCACGCCTCGTCTGGCGGCATGTCAGGTCACAGGGAACGTAAGCCGCTGGGGCAGGATCGCTCGGCTGCCAGAGTCTCGCGTCATACGTGCAGATGTGCAGCGGGAGCAATCACGGCTACTACAGACGCAGCTTGGGATCCAGGGTGTCCCGTAAAGCGTCGCCCAGCATATTAAAGGCCAGGACCGTCACGGAGATGGCCAGGCCGGGAAACACCATCACCCACCAGAGGGGGCGATAGGTGTTGGAGACCACCCCTCCTAACATATTTCCCCAGCTCGCGGTCGGCGGGGTAATCCCAATCCCTAAAAATCCTAAAGAGGCTTCGATGGCAATGGCCGTGCCCAGATGGGCGGTAGCCAGCACCAGGAAGACGGGAATGCACTGGGGGATGATGTGGCGGGCAATGATCCGCAGGTCGGAGGCCCCAATGGCCCGGGCGGCGTCAACGTAGGTCAGCTCTTTAATGGAGAGCGTCACGGACCGGATGACTCGGACCCCAAAGGGCAGGCGCGTCACGGCAATGGCCAGAATCACCGTCCACATGCCCCCGCCCATGGCGACTAGGAGGATCATCGCCAGGATCAGCGTGGGAAAGGACATGACCACTTCGACGATCCGCTGGCTGACGATATCCATCATGCCCCCCAGGTAGGCACTGGCCGCGCCCCAGCCCGAGCCGACCATGGTGCCCAGCAGCACCGACAGCACCGAGACCACTAGCGAGACCTGCCCACCGTAGATCAGCCGGCTGAGGATGTCTCGACCTTCGTAGTCCGTGCCAAGCCAGTACGACGCCGAGGGTGCCTGTTTGAGGTCAGTAAAGTGCTGAAAATTAGGGTCATACGGGGCCACGATGGGGGCCAGAGCGGCCAGGAGCGCGATGACGCACAAACCCAAGGCCGCCCCCATCCCCACGGGGTAGCGTTTGGAGAAGAGCGCCAGCGCGTGGCAGAGCCGTGCGAGGCCCGGTTGGGCGGCCTCGCTTACGGTCAACGACGGTTGCGGCATGTGGGCTGAGCGTTGCGCCATATCACCCTCTTCTCTCTGGCAGCATCCCTGGACGGGCCTGCGCGTGTTGTCTGCGTCGGCAGGTGGATCAGGTCATCCAGCCGCAGGGCGGCGGTCAGGAATAACGAATACGCGGGTCTATCCAAAGATAGACCAGGTCTATCAGCAAATTGAGCACCACGAACACCACGCCATAGAGCAGCACCAGCGTCTGGACCACCAGCAGGTCACGCTCCTGAAACGCTTGCACCAGGGCGGCTCCCAGGCCGGAAACGGCGAAGGCTTGCTCGACGGCGACCGACGCACTCAGCAGCAGACCGAAGAGCACCCCCGAGATGGTGAGGACGGGCAAGATGGCATTGCGCATGGCATGGTGCAGCACGATCACGCGTTCGCGCAAGCCCTTGGACCGGGCGGTGCGGATGTAGTCTTCCCGAATCACCTCCAGGAACGTGGAGCGGGCGAGCCGGGCGATGTAGGCCGAGGTTCCCAGGCCCAGCACCACGCCCGGTCCTGCGACAATCTTGAGATTGGCCAGCGGATCATCCCAGGGGTAGATGATGCCCAGAGGGGGGCGGTAGTTGAAAAACGTCAGGCTGCCAATCACCACTAGCATCGCCACCCAGAAGCTCGGCACTCCCAGGAAGATAATGGTCAAGAAACGGGCCACGTAGTCCAGTGTGCTATTGTGCCGTACGGCGCTGAAGATGCCGGCTGGCAGCCCAACCGCCCAGGAGATCAGCACCGCCAGCACGGCAATTTCACTGGTGAGCACAGCCCGGGCCCGGATAATCTCGGCCACGCTGTCCCCACGCGCCAGGGTATGCCCGAGGTCGCCGGTGAGCAGATCCGCGAGCCAGGAGAGATATTGCTGGTACAGAGGCCGGTCAAAGCCTAACTTCTTCTGCAGGGCCGCCCGATCTTCGTGGCTCATGCTGTTTGCCCCGCCTTCGCCGTAGAGGATGACCAGGGGATCACCAGGCAGCACACGCAGGACAAAAAAGATCAACAGGGTGATGCCTAGCAGGGTCGGCAGCGCATACAGCAGGCGCCGCAGAATATAATCGGCCATGGCTATTTCTCCAGCCAGCAGGTGTCCAAGCGGTTATCGTTGAACAGGGTGGTGCGCTCTTTGCGGTTGCAGCCCTTGAGCTTATTACTAAAGCCGTCAATGATCACCGCATCCCCAAAGATCAGGGCAGGCACCCACTCGTCTAGCAGCTTGATCCCCTGCTGGATCAGGTGGTTGAGCTTCTGCGGATCGGACTCCAGGGCCAGCTGATCGATCAGGGCATCCAACTGCGGGTTGGAAGCCCCCTTGTTCCAGTTGCCGCTGCTCCCAGTGCTGTACCACTTCTTCCAATACTCCGCCGGGGTGTCCAGCGTGGCGGGATTGCCATTTAGCCCGATGTCGTAGTTGCCCTTCGTCCAGTCCTCCACCCAGACCGCCGTTTCCACAGTGCGGACCGCGCTGTCAATGCGCAGGTGCTGCTTCAGAAACGCCTGCAACAGGGGGCCCCAGGCGACGAAGAAGTTGATGTTGCGCACCATGATGTCGAGCTTGGGGAAGCCCTTGGCATCGGGGTAGCCGGCCTGGGTCAGCAGCGTTTTGGCCCGGGCAATGTCTTCTGGCCTGGTGGGGCACGTGTAGCCAGGGGTATGCTGGAAGGTTGCGTCCCGATAGGCCTTGGCATGCACCACATCGCTGGCCGGCATCCACATGCCGTAGTTAATCTCCCGGATGGCGGCGGTGCTCCGTTTGATGACGCAACGATCCAGGACCAGGTTCAGCGCCTGACGCACCCGGGCATCATCCAGGGGCTTATGCGTAAAATTGATGTAGCCGCCCAGCGCCGAGGGAATGCCGTAGGTGACCACGGTGAATTTGGCGGGTTCTTTCTCAATGTCCGCCCGGCTGTCGGCCCCAAGACCATAGACATAGTCAACCTGCCCGGTCAGGAGCGCGGTGCCCGTTGCGGGGCCATAGGGCAGGTGGTGCATCTCCAGCCCGTCCAGGTAGGGCAGCGCCGGGTTCCAGTAGTGGGGGTTCTTGCGCATTTTCCAGACCTGGCCCGGCTGGTAGGACTCGAAGATAAAGGGGCCAGTGCCCGGAGCAAGTTTAACCTTCTTAAGATCGAAGTTATTGTCTTCCAGGGTCTTCTTGCGATAGATCACGTTCCAGCCAGAGGCGATGGCCGCCAGAAAAAAGCCCCGTGGGGTACTGAGGGTGAACTGGACGGTCAGCGGGTCGATGGCCTTGACTTCCTTGACGGCGTCGAAGACGCCTTTACGGGGGCTGAGGATGCCAGGGGGTGGGAAGATGATGTGATCAAAGCTGGCCTTGACGTCCTCGGAGGTGAGCGGCGCACCATCGTGAAACTTGACACCATCGCGTAGGTGGAAGGTATACGTCAACCCGTCGCCGGAGGCGTCCCATTTGTGCGCCAGATCAGGGATGATCGTCTTGCTACCGTCCAGGGGATTATAGCGCAGCAGGGTGTCGTACATGGGTTCCATAGGCACGGCGCAGGCGGCGGTATCGCACTGGTGCAGGTCAAAGAAGGGCGCATCAGCCAGCCCGGCCCACCGTAAGATGCCGCCATATTTGGGGTTGCTCTCTGACGCGTGCAGCATGTCCGTGGGGGGTGCGGCGGTCGCGATGGTCCCGCAGGCGATGACGATGAGCAGAAGGAACGGGAACAGGGGCACACGAGTACGCAGCATCTCTATCTCTCCAGCCTAGGCTATGGTTATCCTCCTGGCACCCTGTGGGGATCCAGCCCCGCAGGGTGCGCGGGCTCAAGCCCTGGTGGCTGTCAGCATCGCGCCAGTATTGGGTATGAGACTCGCTTCTTCTTGCCCGGCAGTCTTCTTGACGTTGCACCATACGTTGGTAGCCTGATCAAGTCAAGCAGCGCCTCCTGCGAGAGAGCCGGGCCAGGACGCGCCCGCCTCACCGCGCGGGAGCCTGGCGCATGGCCAGGGGCCGCGTCGCAATGTGCGCCGGCAGCAGCGTCACGAGCACCCGGGGTTCGGTCTGCCAGCGGGCGACATACGCGTCCACGTGCTCCGGCGCCACGTAGCGGGCGATGATCCGGCGCGCTTCCTCCCAGATCGCCTCTGTCCTGCAGGTGGCCTGCCCGGTGAGCACCACGTAATTTGAGGCGACCGGGGGATCATAAATACACACGGAGAGGCGCGGATCCCGTTGCAGGTGGCGGTATTTCAGGCGATCCGTCCGGGTGATAAACGTCAAGGCGGTGCCGTCGTAGCGGTACCAATTGGGCGTGACATGCGGCCGGCCGTCGCGGTGCAGGGTCACGATCACGGCGATGTGTGACGGGGCGAGATAGTCTGTCAGTTCCTGATGGGTCATGGGGGCAACTCCTGTGTTAGTGTCTCTCCTTACGTCTCGGTGACCATAGCACTCACCTCGGGCCAGCTGCGCGTGTGACCCACCGCCTGGCTGGTCGAGAGCCACGTGCAGCGTAGTCCAAGAGCTTGGCGCCGTCAAGCGTTGAGCAGAGCTTGCGGCAGGCTGGTGGTCTGGGGTGCATCTGTCGGTGCAAGGCAGACTGCGTACAAGACGGGATGGTGAGGAGGAAGGCGGCGGGGCGGTACCGGGCTGTCGCTAGCGCCACGCGGTGTCACGGTGTGGCGATGCCGACAGCCCTGAATATCCTGGCAGACTACTCTCCGGTCAGGGGTAAGCCTCCCTGCCGATGCTCGCCCGGCGTGAGCGGGGTGCCATCCAGCAATTGCCATGGCACATTGACGCCGTACGCATCGACGACCCCACCGGCACCGATCTGCGCACCCCATGTCATGGAGAAGGCCTGGGGCACGCCTTGAGGCCGCTCCGCAGGCAAGGTCACTAGCCCCAACACGGGGAAGCGCCGCACGGGCAGAGCGTCCGGGCTGGCCACTTCCTCGCCCTCAGCCGTATCAAGCATCCGTAATTGCCCGCGGTGGAACGTCGCCAGCGGGCCAGCCAGGGCACCACCGTTCTCCTCACCCTCCACGGCTGGACACTGCACCACGATGGTCTCCTGCACACGCACCAGGGTACAGACGTTCACCACATGCGGCAGGGTCACGTGCAGGACGGCGTGCTCCTGCTCCTGTGCGTCCAAGACGTACAGGCTAATAGGATTCTCCACCCCTGGCTGATACCCGCCAGGGAAGGTCAGCACCACCTGGGTGCCCACCGCGCTCTGCAGATCGACGCTCCACGGCACCTGCACGATTTCCTTATCGACGCCGTCAGCGCGGGCTAGGGCTGCCGCCACCGCGGGCGTGTGGGCGGTCGTTGCCTGTGCATCGTGCGCCGCCAATCCCACCAGGGCCGTCGCCACGTAACGTATTGTCTCCCCACTCCTGCTCTGGCTCAGCGTCGCCTCGCCCCACAACACGGCAGCTCCGGACGCTGGAGACTCGAGCGCGTAAGCCTCGACATAGCCAAAGTCGGCGTCGAGCGGTACGACGCGCCCGACAACAGGCGGGGACGTGAACCCGCCGGCCGGCACCGCCTGGTCACAACTGCCAGGCTGGTCCACGTGCAGGCTCGCCTGGCCGCGGCCCTGACTCCGCAGCGCCGCGCTCCACTCGTCGCCGGCGCTCAGACAGATCGTGAAGCCCGCGGCCTCGCGACCGCTCTGCCCTT
>SXND01000135.1 GCA_005777235.1 Pseudomonadota bacterium | reverse complement strand
TCTCCTGACAGACAACACGCGCTTCAGCCGACAAACGGACAACGCACTTCTTGTGCATGGGGAAGCCTCCTTGGGATCAGAAGCTTCCCAACAATCCTCAAAATCAGCAACCCCAATTTTTAGCGTTGAAGGGGCACTAGTGTCAGCCGTGAGCAGGCCATTGCTGCACTCGAACTCGCCAAAACCATGTTGGTGGCGCATGCCATACTCCTTGACGAGTGTGTCCCCCGCCCGCTACGGCGGGGACTCCCTGGCCACGAGGTCCGCACGGTGGTCGAGATGGGGTGGGCAGGCAAACGGAATGGCGAATTCCACCGTGGCGTGCCCCCGCGGGCCAGGGTGCCCGTGTCGTCTCGCCACAGGCGGGGCAAAGCCGCTGAGGCCACTGATACGCCGTGATCAGAGGCTTGAGCGGGGGCATCTCGATCCCTTGATGGCGCAACGGTGCGGGATCGTCTCCCGATAAGGGCACGGGACAGCCGCAACACTGCGCGGGCCCCGGTGGAAGGCCGCATCAGTGGGATTGTCGACATTCCCAATGCCTGTTGCACCTTGTAGCTCCCCACGGAAATCTTCGCGTTTGACATTCGCCCCAATGCCATGGGTCCAAGCCACCAGGTTCCGGCGGACATCGACCTGAGTCGGACGAGCTAATGTTTGGGTAGCGCATGCCAGGCGCAGCGCAACCTCATGAGAGCACTCGACAGCGCCAGGAGGGGTTCTACCTATGCCGGCATATGACTATTGGTGTGACAACTGTGGCGCCTTGAGCGCCTGGCACACTATGAGCGAATCCGCACAGCCCCTGCAGTGTCCGACGTGTCCCGCCATGGCCCAGCGTCGTATTGCTGCACCCTATATTGCCACCTTGAGCCCACAGGTGCGGACTGCCCAGGCCCCTGAAGTCGTCAAGCGCACGCATCAAGCCGGAGCGAGCCCAGGAGCACGCCACCCTAGATGTCTGTTTCATCAATACGCTGCCAGGTCTCCAGGGTTTTTCCTGGGAGCGCCACGCGCCAGCGTGGCTTCCGGAGCCGGCCTGCAGCCCGGCGTTCCCAGGGTGGCACTGGCGTAGGACTGACGCCATAGACATCTCAGTCTCTCCGCGAAGTCTATCCTTCCACTCTACCTACCTCTCTGGTCGATGGCGGCGTGGCGGGGGCGACAGCGCCGCAGATGCATCGCTTCTTCTCGCCCCTTCCCCGTGGGCCACACGCCGCGCAAACCCGTGTCTGGCAGGTCGGGCAGCCTGAGCCGGTGGAGACGCCTGTGGTAGAATCTCTGGTCAAGTAGCCAGTCCCCTGTCAGGCGCACGCCCGCCCCGCCGAGGATACTGCAGGGCGGGCGTGCGCTTGACGCTGTGGCGGCGCGCGTGGCCGCACCTGCCACGACCTGGACGAGGAGACGGCCCCGTGTACATCATTGCCCTCAAAATGCTCCTCGGGGATCGGGCCAAGTATGGCGGCATTATCATGGGCCTCAGCTTTGCTTCGCTGCTGATCACGCAGCAATTGAGCATTTTTGAGGGGCTGATGGCTCGGACCTACGGCTTTATCACCGACACTGGCCTGGCCGATATCTGGGTGATGGATGCCAAGGTGCAGTTCGTTGATGACATCAAACCCTTGCAAGAGACACACCTCTTCCGCGTGCGCGGGGTCGATGGCGTGCAGTGGGCTGTGCCACTCTACAAGGGGCTCCTGAAAGCGCGCCTGGCCAATGGCACGTTCCAGACCGTGAACCTGATCGGACTCGATGACACGTCGCTGATCGGTGGTCCGCCGGCCATGGTCGCGGGGCAGCTGGCAGATCTGCGCCGGAGTGACGGCATTATTGTGGACGAGGTGGGGGCAGCGGACAAACTCGTCAACATCCTGCCCGATGGCCGCCGTGTGCCGTTGCGGGTCGGAGATGTGGTGGAACTCAATGATCACCGGGCCATCGTGGTGGGCCTGTGCCGGGTGTCACGCACCTTTCAATCGCAGCCCGTGGTCTATACCACCTACACACGCGCGACGACCTTTGCCCCGAAGGAACGCAAGCGCCTGTCGTTCGTGCTGGTGAAAGCCAGAGCGGGCCAGGACGTGCAGGTGCTGAGCCAGCGCATCCAGCAGTTCACTGGCTTGGCGGCGTATCCACGGCAGGCGTTTGCCGATCGGACTCGGCAGTATTTTATGGAGAATACTGGCATTCCGATCAATTTTGGCATTGCCGTGGCGCTCGGCTTTATCGTCGGGACAGCGATTGCCGGCCAGACGTTTTACAACTTTACGCTGGATAATTTGCGGCATTTTGGCGCCCTCAAAGCCATGGGCACGGCCAATGGCACGCTGCTGCGCATGATTATGTTGCAGGCCCTGCTGGTCGGTAGTATCGGCTATGGCCTGGGGGTCGGGGCCGCCGCGCTCTTTGGCTATCTGCTGCGTGACAGTGAGCTGGCTTTCCGCATGCCCTGGCCATTGCTGGTCATTAGCGCCGCGGCGGTCATGTGCATCTGCATGGGCGCGGCGCTGATCAGCATGCAGAAAGTGATGCGCCTGGAACCGGCCATTGTGTTTAAGGGGTAACGTATGCTAGGGCCCGACGATGTGGCCGTACACTGCAGCCGGGTGACCAAGCACTACGGCACTGGCAATGCCCGGGTGATGGCCTTGCGGGGCGTGGATCTCGAAGTGCACACCGGCGAGTTGCTGATGCTGGTGGGGCCATCGGGGTGCGGCAAGACCACGCTCATTTCGGTGATTGCCGGGATTCTGGATCAGGATGAGGGCACGTGTCTCGTCTTTGGTCAGGATGTCAAGCACATGCCGCAGCACGCCAAAACGCGCTATCGCGGTCAGACGATTGGCTTTGTGTTTCAGTCCTTTCACCTCATTCCAACCCTGACCGCGGTGGAGAATGTCGCTGTGCCCCTGCTCATTCGTGGCCTGCGGCGGCGCGCCGCTCTGGCGCAAGCCGCCGAGATGCTCGACCGCGTCAGCCTCGGCGACCGCGCGCGCGCCTTGCCCAGCGAGCTCTCAGGAGGCCAGCAACAACGGGTCGCCACAGCCCGGGCCCTGATACATGCCCCGCGTCTGATCGTGTGTGACGAACCGACCAGCGCGCTGGATGCTGACACCGGGCAGCGCGTCATGGATCTGCTACGCGCCGTGGCTCTGAGCGCGGACCGCGCTCTGGTGATCGTGACGCACGATGCCCGCATCTTTCACTTTGCGGATCGTATTGCGAGGATGGATGACGGGCGTATTGCAAAGATCGTCGCAAGTCCGGAGGCTTTATAGGGCCGGCATCCTGTGGCGGCCTGGCAGCAAGTGCGCCTCTGTGACCCAAGACCCCTGGAAAAGGAGCACGCCATGATCCGTACCTATGTGTTGCCCCTGCTGGCCATCTTGGGTGTGCTCTTTGCCGTCCATACCGTCATCACCGCCAGCAAGCCGATCCCCTCCGCACCCGCCGTGGCCGAGCCGGCGTCGGCGCCGTTTCAGACCTATGTCGCTGGGACGGGGCTCATCGAGGCCAGCACACACAACATCGCGGTGGGCACGCCGGTGGCAGGCATTGTCACCCAGGTGTTCGTCCAGGTTGGCAGTGCGGTCACCCGAGGCGCCGTCCTGTTTATGCTGGATGATCGGGATCTGCAAGCCGACCTGGCAGTGCGCCGCATGGCCTTACAGACCGCCCAGGAACACCTGGCGCGGCTCACCAGCCTGCCGCGCCAGGAAGACATTCCGCCAATGGAAGCGCGTCTCAAAGAGATGGAGGCCGCGATGGCAGAGACCAAAAACCAGCTCGCCATGGCGGAAAATGTCACGGACCGCCGGGCCATCAGCCAGGAGGAAGTCAGCCGGCGCCGTTTTGCCCTGCAAGGAGCCGAGGCGCGACTTGCCGCCGTGCGGGCCCAGTTGGCGCTCCTGAAAGCTGGGGCCTGGAAACCGGATGTCAATATCGCCAAGGCGGAAGTGGCCTCGGCGCAGGCCCAGCTCAAGGCTGTGGAGACGCAGATCACCCGCTTGACCATTCGCGCTCCCATGGACGGCGAGATCCTGCAAGTTAATATCCGGCCAGGCGAGTTTGCGCCTATGGGCAGCTTAGCCACGCCGCTCATCTTGCTCGGCAATCTCACCCGCTTCCATGTGCGCGTCGACGTGGATGAAAACGATGCCTGGCGTTTCCAGCCGCAGGCCCAGGCCGTGGCCTTTGTGCGCGGCAATCGCGACATGCAGACGCCGCTGCGCTTTGAGCGCGTGGAGCCGTATATCATCCCCAAGCGCTCGCTCACCGGCGACAGCACTGAGCGTGTGGACACGCGTGTTTTGCAGATTCTCTATAGCTTTGAGCGCACCACCTTACCGGTCTATGTCGGTCAGCAGATGGATGTGTTCATTGCTGCGGCGCCGCTCGCTACCCCCACCGGGCTGAGCGCCGACGAGCGAGGCACCCCATGAGCCTGCGACTCCTGGGGCTGCTCTGTCTGGCTGTCGTGAGTGGCTGCACGGTTGGCCCGGTGTATCGTCCACCCGCTCCCGCCCTGCCCGCCACCTGGAGTGCGGCCGAGGACAGTGGCGTCAGCACCGAGCCAGCGCCATTGGCGCAGTGGTGGAGCGCCTTTCAAGATGCGCAGCTCACCACCCTGATCCGCCGCGCCGCCGAGGCCAATCTGGATGTGCGCCTGGCTGTGGCCCGCGTGCGCGAGATCCGCGCCGCCCGTGGGATGGTCACGGCAGAACGCCAGCCGCAAGTCACCACCTCGGGGCTCTATAGCCACAACCGCAGCAGCACCAACGCTGTCCCCATGCCCACACGCGATAGCGACTTGTTTCAATTCGGCTTTGATGCGCGCTGGGAACTGGACATCTTTGGTGGGGTGCGGCGGGCGGTAGAAGCCGCCGAAGCGGATATCGAGGCCGCTATGGCGGAGCGTCAGGCCATGCTGGTGAGTCTGGCCGGGGAAGTCGCCCGCCACTACCTGGAACTGCGCGGCGCCCAGGCGCAACTGGCCATTACCCGGGCCAATCTCGCCGCGCAGCAGGAGACGATGGCGTTGGCGCAGGTGCGTTTTCAGGCTGGCCTGAGCAGCGCTCTCGACGTGGTGCGCGCTGCCGCCCTGGTCGCCACAACCCAGGCGCAGCTCCCCACTCTAGAGATCCAGCTCCGTCAGGGCATGCACCATCTGGCCGTGCTGCTCGGCCAGGAACCCGGCGCCCTGGACACCGAACTCAGCGTTGCCGCGCCGATTCCCCCGCCCCCGCTCGTGGTCGCCGTGGGTCTGCCCGCCGCCCTGTTGCAACGACGCCCCGACATCCGTCGCGCCGAACGCGAGCTGGCGGCGGCCACGGCCCGGATTGGCGTCGCCACTGCCGAGCGGTATCCGCGCCTGACCCTGAGCGGCACTATAGGACATCATAGTCTGCACATCACAGATCTTTTCCTGCCCGGCAGCCAGTTCTGGTCCCTGGGCCCCAGCCTGCGCTGGCCCCTTTTCGATGTCGGGCGCATCCGGGCCACTCTCCAGGTCCACGACGCACGTCAGGAACAGGCCCTGGTGCGCTATGAAAAAGCCCTGCTGACCGCCCTGGAAGATGTGGAAAATGCCCTGGTGGCCTATGGCCAGGAGCAGGCCCGACAGCGCGCTCTCGCGACGGCTGTGGAGGCCAATCGCCACGCCGTGGCCATGGCCACCGAACTCTATACCAAGGGCCTGGCCGATTTCCTCAATGTCCTCGAAGCGCAGCGCGCCCTGCTGGCGGCCGAGAGTCAGTGGGTACACAGTACCACAGCCCTCTCGGCGCAGGTTGTGGCGCTGTATAAAGCCCTC
>SXND01000134.1 GCA_005777235.1 Pseudomonadota bacterium | reverse complement strand
TGCGCACTCTCGCCGAACGCACCGTCGAAGCCCTCTGGAGCGCCATTGGTAAGATCTATGATGCGGTCACCCCATCCCATTGCAACAACTTCTTCTATAAAGCCGGATATGCAGTGCGTAAATTATGAAAATGCTCTAGTCACCCGCCCGGGATAGGCTCGCAGGCCACGCGGCGGTGGCAGGGCCGGTGATGACAATACCCCACGCGCCCCCTGACCACAACCGGTCCACGGCGCTGTGCCCCTGCGACGCTTGCAATCCGTCTGTACACCCTGTACGCTCGCCCAGCAAGACCTGTAAATTACCTCCGAGAGCACTGCCAGGATGTGCTATGCCCACACCATCCATCTTTATCAGCTACAGCCACCAAGACGAAGTCTGGAAAGATCGTCTACTGACCCATCTCCAGGTCTTGCAGTGGCAAGAACCGCTCGACCTGTGGGACGACCGCCGCATCAGCGCCGGCAGCGATTGGTATGCGGCAATCCAGCAAGCCATGGCGCAGGCCCACGTTGCCATCCTGCTCATCTCGGCAGATTTTCTCGCTGCCAAGTTCATCAGCGCGGAAGAAGTGCCGCGTTTCCTAGAGAGCCGCCAGGCTGAAGGCTTGCACATTGTGCCGGTCATGGTACGGGCCTGCGCCTGGCAGCACGTGCCGTGGCTCAGTAGTATCCAGAGACGCCTCAGCGACGACAGGGCCCTGGCCGCTGGGACCAGTGCGCAGATTGACGCCGATTTGGCGGCGCTGGCCACTGACATCGCCCAGCTCCTCACGCCCACCCCGCCTGGTGCCTGGCTCGGCCCTGCTGCGCCGGCGTCGCCCGTGCCCATCTCGCTGGCCCGCTTGCCCTCCACCAATCCCACCGTGTTTGGCCGTGAAGCCGAACTGGCGCAACTGGATGCGGCCTGGCAGCGCCTGCAGTGCAACGTCTTCACCCTGGTGGCCTGGGGCGGGGTGGGCAAGACGGCCCTGGTCAATAAGTGGCTCATCGGCATGGCGCAGGACAACTATCGTGGCGCTAAGCGCGTGTACGGCTATTCGTTTTACAGCCAGGGCGCGGCGGAAGGCCGGCAGGCGTCGGCGGATCTGTTTATGGCCACGGCGCTGCGGGATTTTGGCGACCCAGAGCCGGACGCTGGCTCGCCGTGGGACAAGGGCGCGCGCCTAGCGCAGCGGATGCAGCAGCAGCGCACTCTGCTCATTCTCGATGGCCTGGAACCGTTGCAATACCCGCCTGGAGAGCAGGAGGGACGGCTCAAAGACCCCGGCCTGCAGGTGCTGCTACGGGAGCTGGCGCGGCACAATCCGGGGCTGTGCGTGGTCTCGACCCGCGTGGCGGTGGATGACCTTAAGACCTTTGAGGGCACGCTGGTGCAGCGTCTGGACCTGGAGCAGCTCACGCCAGAGGCAGGCGCTGCCCTGCTGCGCCAGGCCGGGATGCAGGGTACATCGCAGGAATTGCAGCAGGCTTCCGTCGAATTTGGTGGCCATGCCCTGGCCTTGACCCTGCTGGGGAACCTGCTGCGCGATGCCTACAACGGCGACATTCGGGCCTGGCGCGACATTGGCCCACTGACCGAGGAGCTGCGCCAGGGTGGGCATGCGCGCCGGGTTATGGCGTCGTATGCCGCCTGGCTGGGGCCGGGGCCGGAGGTGGCGATCTTGCATCTGTTGGGCTTATTCGACCGTCCGGAGCCCGGAGCGGCGCTGGCGGTGTTACGAGCGGCGCCGGTGATCCCAGGCTTGAGCGAGGCGTTGTTTGCCACACCGCCCCGGCGCGGGTGGCGGCGCTTCTGGCCTGCGCCTGTGCCAGCGCCGCTGTCGGGGTCGGCGTAGCAACAGGCCATCATCAAGCTGCGCCATGCCCGACTGCTGGCGGAACGCGACCCGCAGGCGCCGGACACCCTGGAGGCCCATCCCCTGGTGCGGGAGCATTTTGGCGCCCAGTTGCACGCCCGCGCCCCAGCCGCCTGGCAGGCGGCGCATGGACGGCTGTATGCCTACTACACGGCGCAGGCCATGGAGTTGCCCGACACGATCGAGGACATGGCGCCGCTCTATGCCGCGGTCGGGCACGGCTGCCAGGCGGGGAAGCATCAGGAGGTGTTCGAAGCGGTGTATCGCAAGCGGATTCAGCGCGGGGAGGAGTTTTTCAGTACGAGGAAGTTAGGCGCCTTTGGGGCTGACCTAGCGGCGGTGGCGCAGTTCTTTGCGCTGCCCTGGAGCCAACCGGTCGCCGCGCTGACGGCAGGGGCGCAAGCCTGGCTCCTGAATATCGCTGGCTTTCGCCTGCGGGCCCTGGGTCGGCTGCGTGAGGCCATGCCGCCCATGCAGGCGGGCTTGCAGGCACGCATCGCGCAAGAGGACTGGAGGAATGCGGCCATTGCCGCCGGCAACCTCAGCGAACTCGCGCTGACCCTGGGCGACCTGGCGCTGGCGCAGACCTACGCGGCGCAGAGCGTGACGCTGGCCGACCACAGCCAGGATGCCTTTATGCGTATGGTCAACCGCACGGCCCTGGCCGATGCCCTGCATCAGGCGGGCCAGCCGGAACAGGCCGAGGCGGCGTTCCGCGAGGCGGAAGCGCTGCAGCAGGAGAGGCAGCCGCACTATCCGTGGCTCTACTCCCTAGCAGGCTTTCAGTACTGCGAGCTGCTGCTGAGCCAGGGGCAGGTGGCGGAGGTGCAACGCCGGGCCACGCAGACGCTGGACTGGGCGACCCAAGCTGGCGCCAGTCTTCTCAACATCGCCCTGGGCCACCTCACCCTCGGCCGCGCCGTGCTGCAAGCGCATCTCCAGGACCGCCGCACGCCGCACGCCGCTGCCAGCGCCCACCTGCAGCAGGCCGTCGATGGCCTACGCCAGGCCGGGACGCAGCATCACATACCCCGTGGCCTCCTGGCCCGCGCCGCCCTGTATCGCGTGCAGGGTGCCTTCCCTCAGGCCCAGCGCGACCTCGACGAGGCCATGACCATCGCTACACGCGGCGCCATGGGCCTGCACCAGGCCGACGCCCATCTCGAATACGCCCGGCTGCACCTGGCCCTGGGCGAGACGGCCAAGGCGCGGCACAGCCTGGAAACGGCCAGGGCCATGATCGAGCGCATGAGCTATCACCGGCGCGATGCCGAGGTGGCGGAGCTGGAGGCGCAACTGGCGGGCGCCTGAGAGGGCGAGGACGCTCTCCTGGGCTCCTTGGCTGCTTGGAGAAGGACGAAACATCCCATGGTCACCCAAGCGCCGTGCGGCACCGTAGCGGCATGGGTCCACCATCTGGCAACCACAAATGGTGGATGTCGCCCCCATACCCAGCCCCCCCTCACCCCGCTCGGCCCGCATTGCGTCGATTTGACATTTGTACACAGTGACAATACAACAGGTTACGAATTTTCTCAGCCCTCTAGAAACCTCTGGCACGGTTTTCGCATAAAGCAGAGAACATCCAGTGCAGGAGGTGGCGACGCGGTCCATGTCTCTTTCACGCCCTGTACTCTCTAACACTCCATAAGCAGAACATGCAACAGCGAGGATCAGCCATGTCAGCCTACACACCCAGACTCTCTACCCTGACTGCTCCGCAGCGACCTGGCCAGGTGGCCATGCTCCAGGCCACCACCTCTGGCAGCGCCAGAGAGGACACGGCCGCCACAGGGCCTCGTCCCACCATCCAAGATCCACACAGCCGGCGTCCTGGGACATGGGCCTGCCTTGCCGTCCTCGGCCTACTCGTGGTCTTGGGGGCGACAGGCGCCGCCGCCGAGGACGAGCCTGACGAGCCTGACGAGCGGGCGCGCGGGGCTTTTTCCTGTGACTTTGCCCTCCCGGCGGACTTTCCACTGGACCAGGTCGGCCCCGTCATTGAGCGCGATCGCATGTACATGGCGGCCCGACCTGGCATGCGCCATAAGCACATCCCCATCGCCTTTGATCCTGATAATGGGCAGATCCTCACCGGTGGGCGCTATCTGTTTGACACCGCCCGACGCGCCCGCCTGTACAAGGACTGGGTGTTCAACCACTTCAACCTCGATGGCACGCTGTTCCTGCAGCGGCCCTATTTTCTCGCTCCCGAGTGCCATGCCTGGGACGTGATCGGCGCGCACGACTTCGCCGACATCCATACCTCCCAGATTGTCCTACGGACCGAGCGCTGGGCCGTCCCCCACGCCAGCCAGGGTCATGTCCTGCGGCAGCGCTTCAACGCGCTGCTCGCCACTGCCCAGGCGCGTGGGCTGAGCAGCATCTGGCTGCTCTATAATAAGCCCGAAGCCCTGGTGTCCCTCGTCTACTTTGGCGATCGCGTTGGTCCGAGCGATCCTACGGTGCCGGACTTTGCCAGCCTCGGGGCGCTCGCCGATGCGCCTCCCCTGGGGGCCATCTTTGATGACCAGGGATGGACGCAGACCTTTGACCGCACACAATGGACCTTAACCATCTGGTTCCCCTTTGTCCTTGGCGACCAAGGCGCAGCCGCCCTGTGGCCGAACTCACCGCCCTTCCCGCAGCCCTTCTCCGGTGATGGCGTCTGCGAGGTGAGTCGCGGAGAGAGCCCGGCCGATAGTCCGGAATGTCTGCCCACCTGCGGCGATGGGATTGCCCAAGCTGGGGAGAATTCGGTCAACTGTCCTGGGGATGTGCGCTTGTTCCCCCTCCGTCCGCCACGTCACTAGAGACGCTGTCCCTCCGAGAACCCCGCCAGTCTGGCGGGGTTTCTCCTCTGCCACGGCGCCGCCTCCGTGAGGGGGCGGGCGTTGATGCTTCTGCTGCTTCTCCATCAAAGATGTTGATTCTGTCGGACCTATCGCCTAGCCCTATCACATAGTCAATAGAACTGTATGCTGCACTATCCATCCGTGTTCTACCGGAAGTGAAGCAATGCCCACCCCAGAGGTTCGAGGGGTTGGCGGCCTCCTTGCCTGGCTCGCATAGTTGAGCACAGGATACCAGCAGTGTCCACGCGGCGTTGCAGGAAGGATGTTTCGAGACGCTTGCCAAGTAGCGTATACTCACAGCCATGGCAATCATCTGTGATGCCGAGGCTCGCATCACAGACGTCCCATCTCGCATTCGTAGAGGAGCAGACCCATGCCCAGCGCCCTCAGCGGTATCCGCGTCATCGACTTTGGCCAGTATATCGCCGGACCACTCACCGGCATGTTGCTGGCCGACAACGGCGCCGACGTTATCCACATAGATCCCCCCGGCGGCCCGGTGTGGGACACCCCGGCCAACGCTACCTGGCACCGGGGCAAGCGCAGTATCTGCCTCGATCTCAAGCAACCGGGCGATCTGGATACGGCCCGCCAGCTGATGGCCTCAGCGGACGTGGTCATCGAGAATTTCCGGCCCGGCGTCATGGAGCGCCTGAGGCTGGGGTCCGAGGCGGCCCTGGTGGCCAACCCGCAGCTCATCTACTGTGCCCTGCCGGGGTTTGCCTCCGACGACCCGCGTGCCAGCGTGCGCGCCTTTGAAGGCGTGGTCGGTGCGGCCAGCGCCACGTTTCGACCGCACGACGGCAAGGCCGAGCGCCCGATCTACACGGCCATCCCCATCGCCTCGGTGTACGCCGCTTTTCAGGCTGCAGTCAGCATCACCCTGGCTCTTAATGCCCGGCAGCGCAGCGGCCTGGGGCAGCGGATTGAAGTGCCGCTGTTTGACAGCATGTTCCCGTCCATTGGCGCCCGTGGCCTACACGTGCACGATCCGGCCAAGGCAGTGCCGTCACGGGCCGGCATTTGGGGTGGCAATTTTGAGTGCGCCGATGGCCGCTGGGTGCATTATGGCAGCGGCAACCAGAATTTCCGCGAGTTTGTCGAAGCCGCCGGCATTGCCGACTGGGACCGCGAAGGACTGACGGACATTGACCGTATTTTGTTTGACCCGGCGCTGTACGAGACATACCAGCAGCGCGCCCGCGACCTGTTCAAAACCCGCACGGCGCAAGAATGGGAAGACCTCGTGGCCGCGGCCGGCAGCGAGTGCGCCGTGTGCCGCACCAGCGCCGAGTGGTTCGAGCATCCGCACGCCCGTGAGACCAAGATGGTCATCGAGGTCGATGATCCGACCTACGGCCCGATGTTACAGCCGGGCCTGAATGCTCGCTTGTCGCGTACCCCAGGCGCGGTGCGGCATGCCGCACCCAAGCCGGATCAGCACCGCGTCGAGATTCTGCGCGAGTTGGACACACGACCGCAGCCCACGGCCCCGGCCCAGACCATGGCCACCCTGCGCTCGGCCCTGGACGGCGTGCGCGTGCTGGACCTGTGTATCATCCTGGCTGGCCCAACCTGTGGCCGCACCCTGGCGGAATTTGGCGCCGATGTCATCAAGATCGACAACCCGCAGCGCGGCGGCTTTATCCAGTCGCACAACGACGTCAACCGCGGCAAGCGCAGCATCCTGCTTGACCTCAAATCCGCCGAGGGCCGCGACATTTTTTGGCAACTGGTGGATACCGCTGACGTGGTGGCGCAGAACTACCGCGCCGGCAAGCTCGAAAAACTTGGCCTAGGCTACGAGCACGTGCGCGAGCGCAAGCCGGACATCATCTACGCCTCGCTCAACGCCTACGGTCATATTGGTCCCTGGGCCAGTCGCCCCGGTCATGAGCAATTCGCCCAGGCCACGTCTGGCATGCAACGCCGCTTTGGCGGTGACGGGCGTCCCATGTTGCAGGCCAACCCGGTCAACGACTACGGCACGGGCTTTATGGGCGCTTACGCCGTGGCTCTAGCCCTGCTGCACCGCCAGCGTACCGGCGAAGGCCAGCACGTGGATTCGGCCCTGGCCTATACGGCGATGACCCTGCAATCGCCCTATATGCAGCTCTACCCCGGCAAGCAGTGGGATGAGACCCGTGGCCAGCAGGCCCTGGGCTCCGGGCCGCTGCATCGGGCTTACCAGGCGTGTGACGGTTGGTTCTTCCTGGGCGCCAGGGCGGATGAGGTGTCACGCCTGAGCGCGTTGGACGGCCTGGCTGGGATCACGTCGCTGACCGGCAACGCCCTGGAGCGCACCCTGGAGCAACACTTCCTGACGCAGAGCGTGGACCACTGGGTGACGCGCTGCAATGCCGCTGGCCTGGGGGCGCAGCGCTGCATCCTCGATTTGCCGGAACTCCTGAATGATCCGTGGGTAGTAGCGCATGAATTAACCGCGACCCGCGAGCACGACGACATCGGCCTGGTGACGACCTGCGGCCCAGCGCCGCGCCTGTCGCGTACGCCGGTGCGCATGGGCTATCCGGCGCCGAAGCCTGGTGCGCATGCCCGCAGTATCCTGGCGGATATTGGCCTGGAGGATCGCCTGGAATCACTGATTGCCAAGGGGGTGATACGGGTGGACGGCGTGCTGGCGGGGTAACGCCGTCAGCCCACGCCCCGTGAGGGGAGGCAAGCGAGAGTCTGTCTCCAGTCGCGGGGCTCACCATCACGCTCTCATGCTGCCGAGCGTACTGCGAGTCCAGGAAAGCTGGCGGGACGAGAGCAGTTGTGGACTGGTGTAAGCGGGGTCTCTTGTATTGCTCTCCATGGTGTGCCTCTGTATCATGCTCTCCGCGACCAGCACGTGACGTTGCGCCATGGGTCGCTCTTTATCGCCGAACGCGTGAAAGGCTAGGGATTCGGTATGCAAGTGTTGGACACCATTGCCACCGCGGACACCCCGCCGCCCCACACCGTGCCACAGACATGCACCAATGCTGCCCAACTCGTCCTCGTCGAGCGCTTGCAAGCCGGCGATGCGACAGTGTTTGAGACGCTCTTCCGGCAGTCGTCGGCCCGGGTGTATCGCCAGGCGCTGCACCTCTTAGGTGCGCAGGCAGAAGCGGAGGAGGTGGTCCAAGACGTCTTTCTGGCCGTCTATCAAAAGGCGCACACCTTTCGTGGCGAGTCGGCGTTTAGTCCCTGGCTCTATCGCCTGACGGCAAACGCCGCCCTGTCCCGATTACGCAGCCGTCAACGCCGTCCAGAAGTCGCCATGGACGACTATCTCCCCCAGTTTCAGGAGGATGGACACCACCTGGTACGCCCCGTGGTTGATTGGTCTGTCGATCTTGAGCATGAGCTGGCCCAGACCCAGATGCAGCAGCTGCTGCGGCAGGCCATTGAGCTGTTAGCGCCCATCGACAAAACGGTTTTGGTGCTGAGCGATTTGGAAGAGCAGTCGAATCGTGAGATCGCCGAAGCCCTGGGGCTGACGGTCCAAGCCGTCAAAGCGCGTTTGCATCGGGCACGTTTGTTCCTGCGCGGTCAGTTGGCGGTGGCCCAAGGACATTCGCCCACCTAACCCCCGTCTCCCTCCGTCAGGCAAACCCTGGAGGAGGGGTCTGCCTGAGCCCGCCGTCCTCTGCTGCAGGCTTTGCCGGCGCCACAGCATCCAAAAGATACGGACAGGAACTGTGGGGCCCACCAGCACAGGACAAGGTGCTTGGCTCGTCTCAGGAGTGCACCGTCACGTGTCTGTGTGGCTATGCGCTCGCCCGTGCGGTACGCCACAGACGTAGCGTGCGGCGCAACGCCTCACGGCGCTGGACTAAGCGGCTGCCGGTGTATGATGTACCGAGCACCCGCCGGCAAGTCCCCCTGGATGACGCTGCGTTCCCCAGTGGACCAGTGGATGTCCACGCGGGTAATGTGTGGAAAGGCACCAAGGCCAAAATAGGCTACCGGTGCATCAAAGGACAGAAAGCCGCCGCTCGCCTGCAGTTCTCGCATCTGGTGGCGCGCCCCGTCGGGGCCGTAGTGGATGATGAGGGTGCTGCCAATGCCGAAGCGATTCCCGTGCTGGTCGTGCAACGCCAAGGCGATACGGTTGTTCGTTGAGGTATTGATGTAGACCAGCACGGGCCCGGCGATGGGCACGGCGACGATGTCGAGATCGCCATCGTTATCCAGATCGACATACGTATAGGCGCTCGTCGGCAGGAAGGAACCTAGCCCCACGGCGTGAGTCTGCTCCACGAAGGTTTTACCGTGCTGGTTATGGTAGAACACGTGAGACTCACGGAGCGGGCTGGGCAACCACCCATTCACCGCGTACAGATCGACAAATTCGTCGTTATCAACATCGGCGAACTTGGCATTCCAGGTGAACCCGGCCTGCTGCACGCCCATCACCGCGGCCATGTCCACAAAATGTCCAGCACTGGTGGGCATCAAGAGCACGTTGTGCGAGAGCAGCACAGGCATGGCCTCGTCGCCCTCGGGGTGTGACACGCCGGAGCGCGTGGGCGTTTGCACAAGGCGCGCCCGCTCTTGGGTGCGCTCCGCATAACCCAGACGACAGACAAAGCGCAAGGGTTCCCAACGGTCGGGAAACAGATCACAGAGTTGTGGCGTACCACGGTGCAGCGTCCAGAGGTAGAGCGCATAGGCAATACAGTCCTCGCGGTACCCCTGAGGAGCGCGTGCGAGACATTGCCGGGCGTCGAGTGCGGTTTGGGCTTTACGGACGCTTTGGGGCAGCTGGCGCTGTATCTGCACCATGGTGCGACAGCTCTGTGTCTCGGCTGGATGGGCCAACTCATCGCAGAGAGCCGGGCTCACATCACGGCTCTGCCGCGACGCCGCGACGCCGCTAATTTGCCCCAGGTAGATCTCAGGCCGTAGGTCATTGTTGATATCGGCGCTGGCCACACTCATGGTGGTGGCCGTGGTATACGGCAGGAGGCCCTCTTGGCGCGTCACCAGGCGAAAGTGGCCATCGCCAGTGCCCAAAGCATAGGTATCGGCGGCCAGATCCTCATTGCCGATGATGAGATCGAGGTTGCCGTCGTGGTTGATATCCGACAGCAAGATATTTAAGGTTTGCCGACTCAAGGTGGGGCCCGGGACGGTGGTCAAGGGCTGCACGTGCGCGTCCCGGCCTTTCCCATGTGACTGCAGCAACAGGGTGGCCCCGCGGGCTTCGGTGACAGGGTGCACCTGCCATCTCCCTTCCTTCTGACGTACCACGACTTTATTGGCAGTGACGGCGCTGCCGCCATGATAGACCGGTGCCCAACTCCCTAAGACCAGATCGAGTGTTCCGTCCTTATCCACGTCGCCAAAGGCCGCCGCGCCCGTCATGACGGCATCCGGTGGCGCCGGCAGCTGATGCAGGTGCTCGGCGGTGAAGCGTCCCCCGGTGTTATAGAGGACGTAATTGCCCTGCCGGTAGGTGGAGAAAAAGATGTCAAGCCACCCATCGTTGTTCAGATCCACCAGTGCCGCATTGACGACATGCCACTCGTGCAGTCCGGGCACATCGAGCGGTTGCAGAACAAAACCCTGACCCTGGCGGTTGGCGTACAAGGACAGGCCGACCTCGTCAGCCGTCAGGAGGAGGTCCATCCAACCGTCGTTATGCACATCACCGGACGCAATCCCCCGAAACTGCGTAAAAGGCCCCGTCAGTTTGAGGATGGAGAACGAATAGGGCTCGTCAAGACCGAGTTGGCGGCCCTCCACTCGCTGGAACAGTTGGCCGGGTACGGTGGCCTGGCCACTGGGTGCTTGCCACGGGAGGCGTTCGACCGTGATGCCATCCTGCGACAGCAGGGGCAGCCCTTGTGGGACAAGGGCCGTCGACTGCAGCGCCGCAACGAGCGCTCCGTCGGGTTGGACCTCACGTGTGGTCCCACCAACCCGCAGCACGTGCGGACCGTGCAGTGCCGTGGCCGAGTCGTGTAAGGCTTGGAAGACGAACTGCTGCTGGCGTTGGAAATCCCAGAGCGCGTAGCGCTGCCCCAGCACGCCTGCCACAATCCCCAGTCCGATGAGTGCGACCGATATACTGGTGGCCAGCCGGAGGTTCAACGTCTGCCACAGAATGGTATACGGGTAGATGCTAAAAATACCGAGTGTGAACAACAACACCATGGTGTAGGACACCGGCAGCCCGGCCTGCCACAGGATGGCTGTGACAATGACGTCAAAAGCCATCGGGACAGGGAGAAACACCCCGAGCACGGCTACCCCGCCCATCCCCAGGAGGAGCTTGCGGCGCCCCACGGTTGGGAGGAGCGTGGTTAAGGACTCCAAGGGCAGCAAGGTGATAACGATCGAACCAAGCAAGCCCGCCAGCAACATCAGCGGCACCGTCGTGCGTACCAGCCGCCACAGATTACCCCCAAAGTGGCGCACCACCCACCACGCCGACTGTCCCCAGCTCTCGCGCAGGGGGAACGGGACGGCTGGCTGGCTGGGTGTTGGTCCGCGTGGCCCGTGGCGGCTCTCCTCATTGACAGCGATCACGGTCGGGAGGGGCACTAGGCGCGCCAAGAGCGGAATGCCAACACAGAGGAAACCCACCGTGAGCCCGATCTTGATGAGCCCCATATAGAGAGGAAAAAGCGCCAAGACCATGGAGAGGACAATGACGTTCAGTGTGGGGGAACTGACCATCGCCGCGAGCATGGTCTCCACCCGCCCGCCAGCATCATAAATCGCCTTGCCAATGGGTGCCGCACAATTGGCGCACACCCCCAGGGGCGCCCCGACCAGCACGCCGAGCACGGTGTTGGCCCAGCGACTACGGAAGCTCCGTTGCTACAGCAGGCAGAACAGCGTCAGCAGCAGTGCGCCGAACAAGAGACCAAAGGTCATGCCTTGCCGGTTGGTGTATGTCCAGTTGACCGTCGTATAGAGGATACGCGGGACCACGGGTGTCTCGGGGGTAATGGCCACCAAGGCACTGAACCCCAGGCCGCTGAGGGAGGTCTCTGTCCCCATGGCCGCCTTTTCGTGCAGTGCCGGGTAGCGGGAACCACCCCAAAACGCCGCGCTGAGTATAATAAGCAATCCCACCACAAGCAGGAAGCGTTTGTCTTGCAGAGTCGCCATGGCTCTTTCTCCCTCTCATAGTGCTGTGCACGCTGGGTTGTGGACGTGTTCACGCTCCGGGCCGGTCGTGTGCCCGTGTCCAGGCTTCGAGATTCAGTATGTTCCATGCCAGTCCCCAGCCCTGCGGTCCTCTTGCCGCCAGCGGGTTTTCCAAGAACTGCGCCGTCGCTGCAGGATCGAGCACACCCATTTCTTCCAAGGCGCGCATGCTCCCGAGGGCCTGGAGTGCCGGGGCTGCCTGGGGGGAGAGAACGGCCACAAACGTTCGGTCAACGTAACTCTTCCGCTGCTGTGCAAACCCCAGGTCGGGAAACCGTCGGACGAGCGCGTGACGCGTCAAGGCCTTACTGTATCCCCCCCGCAGCAAGACGTGAGGGCGCACCCGCACCAAGAAGTCGATCAGGTCGGCATCCCAGAAGGGATGCTCGACGCGCAGACCCGTGCGTCGCCCCAGCACAAAGGTCTCTTCATGGGTCATCCATTTCTGCGGCAAATCCAGCATGGCCCTGGTATCTCGCAGATAGAAGCTCTCAGGACGTGCCACACCCCCGTCACACGCCAGACTTTCCTCCACACGCTGAGTGACCTGTGCACGTAAGGTGGGATCTGGGGCCATCCATGCTTCAGGGGTCACACGCGACCCGGTGGCCGTGGCCCGACGCTGCTGTCGTTGTTGCACGAGCCAGCGTGCCGAGGCCAGTCCTCCTGGGGCCTGCTCGCCCGCCATGAGGAGGGGACGCATCCCATAGTTCCACAGCAGCCGCCACAACAGACGGCGCATTGCGTTTTGGCTGTCGTAGTGCAGAGGGTAGGCCCTGGAGGATGCACGCCAGAGACGATAGAAGCCTGTCAGGGACAGCGAGCGCAGTAAGTCTGCCGTGAGGAACGCCGTGACCCCAAGCCATTCATCGGCGCCTTCTCCGGTCAGGAGCACGGTGCAACCCCGTTGCTTTCCCACCAGTGCGAGGTTCGTGAGCGGCACACGCCAGAGCATCGACATGGGCGCTGGCAGGGTCCGGCTCATGGCCAACGCCGCGGCCAGCATCCCCTCTAGGCCCCTCGCCTCGCCCAGTCGATGCTGGACATGCGGCAGACCCAGACGCGTGGCCACCTCGCGTTGTACCGTCTCCTCATCACAGTCCTGGCGTGGAAAAACCAGCGACAGCGCCCAGGGCATCTCCTTACCCTGCTGCCGGCAGATGGCGGCAGCCACCATGGCGATGGTGCTCGAATCAACACCACCACTCAGGTTCACGCCGGCTGGCCCGAGCGCCAGGCCGCGCTCTACGACCTGGGTGAGGAGCGCGTCGAAGCGTCCCTGCACCTCGTCGTCGGGGATCCACGCCGGCGGACGCTCAGGCGGGAGAGGATCCCAATAGCGCGAGACGTGGCGCCCATGGCGGTCGAGGCGCAGGCAGTGACCAGGCGGCACGCGGCTGATATGGGTGAAATAGGTCTCCTCTGGCTTCAGCCAGCGTCGCGCCAGATAATCGACCAAACCAGCCCGATTGATCTCCCTTGACACTCCAGGATACCTCAGCAGTGCGTCAATGGAAGGGGAGAGCAACAGTGTAGGCCCCACCTCGGCGTAGAAGAGCGGGTGCATCCCGAGCGGATCGCGGGCGCAGAGTAACAGTGCTCGCGTGCCATCCCAGATCAGCAGCGCAAAAGAGCCCTTCACGTGCTGTACGGCCTCGGGGCCCCAACAGTGGTAGGCTTCGGCCACGAGATCCGCATCGCTGGGATCGTGTGGCAGACGATTCGCGAAGCGTGCCTGGAGTGCGGCCCGATTCGAGAGGAGTCCATCAAAGAGAATCCGGCAGTGGGCCCGCTCAGCCAGGGCTGGCGACCAGTCAGCGGGTGCGGCAACGAGATACAGCCCATAGTCATGCGGCGCCGCCGGTGTGGCAACATCCATGCTTTGGGCGCTGGACCGAGCCTGCGTGGCATGGCTCGCGGCAATCCACGCCACCGCGCTACGCTCCTGATCAAAGTCGTGCATGATGTGCCCTTCCTGGCGGTGTACCACCCTGGCAGTGTACCACCCTGCGAGTGTACAAGCCCTCGTGTACCGGCCCAGCGCTAGGGGCGCCGCCCATGCCACCGCACGTACCCCATCAACAGGCGCGCCCGTGACTCACACGCGAGGAGGAGGCACGACAACCGTCGTGCCGTAGCGACATGGCACCAGAGGGCCGCAATCATGGTGGTCACAGTGCACGCCCGGATCGCCCGCTTCACCCGAGAGGTGATCCGGGGGGGGCCTGTGGGCTGCCAGGCGCCGGCCGACTCGACAGCGCTCACTATGCCCAGAATCGACGCATGCGGCACCGGCGGATCGGGAGCGAGGCAGCTATCGCCGCAGGTGAGCACATAGGCCTGGGGTGGGCCGCGTCGCGTGCGATACACCACGCGGTGTACCATGTAGCCGGTGGATGTCTGATAGAACACCACATCGCCAAGCCCGTAGCACTGCTGGTCGCGCAGTTGGACACGGAGGCGCGCCCCGGTGGGAATGGCTGGCATCATACTACTACCATGAATGGTGCTCTCAAACACGGCTTGCGACGCACGCAAGTGGGCAGCCAACGGCAGAAGGAGGGCTGAGCGCGTGCGCAGGAACGCACTGACGGCGTGTAAGCGCCTCGTCTGCGGCGTGCCTGGCTCCACGCTCATGGGCGTGATGCTTCCAGTGTTGCCTTGTTGGTCGGTTGCTCCTGCAGGCGGACGGCGAGCTTGACCTCGCTGTCGGTGAATCCGGCCTCCCGGCGTCCGTCCACATCCGCCGGGTAGTGCACCCCTGCAGTGCCCTCTGGGCCCATCACTTGCCCAAACGCCTTTGATGCGGCGGCGAGCGCCGCGCCAATGTGCAGCACACTGCGCGGCTCACGCTGGGTCGTCGCGTGGATCGCCTCGTTGGCGAAACGCACGTGCACAATCTCATCCGCACGCTGCGCCTCAAACAAGGAGGCGAGTTCCTCGTCACCGCGTTGCCGGGCCTCGCCGATGCCGTGGGTAATGGCATCAAGGCCTCCCGCCTCGAAGCTGCGGTTTTGCACGACTAAGCGGCCTACCAGGGTGCGGATGTGGGCCACGATACGGTATTGGAAGTTCAAAACAGGATAGGAGCCGACACAGCCGCCACGCGACTCGAAAATGCGCCGAAACATCGCGGCATGCCGGGCCTCATCCGCACACTGGCGCGCCAGTCCCAAGCGCAGCTCCCACTCGGCCTGCGGGAAATCCTGCAGGTTACTCGCGGAGCACTCCAGACTGTCGACTTCTTCGTTCATCTGGCGATGAAAAAACTCAATGTCGCGCAGTGGATGCCCTTCGGGAAAGTTGGCACACTCGCTCCAGCGCTCGGCGACGGTAAAGCGAGCGTCGCGGGCTGGACCCTCTGCGAACAACGCCGGATCGAGCGGGGAGGTTACAGTATTAAGCATGGTTCTGGCCCTCCTCATGCGGAGCTGATGTCGCTAGCAGCTGTTGCTCTAAACGGGCCACCTGGGAGACTTCGGTCGCGGAGAAACCTGCCAACTCGCGGCTTTCGGTACTCGTGGCAATCGGGTGCATAGTCGTGCCGCCGGTCACGGCCACGACCCGTCGCAGCCAGGTCATCGCGGCCGCAACTTGCAGCACGGTGCGCGGCTCCGCATCAGCGAGACGCTTGAGCCAGTCATTGGCGAAACGCACGTGCGGAATCTCATCGGCGTCGACCGCTTCCATGATATCCGCCGTCGTATCGTCGCCCATGGCGCGCCACTGGGGAATGGTCTGCTGCCCAATATCGAGAGAACCCGCTTCAAACGTGCGATGTTGCACGGCGAGGCGCGCCGCCAGGGAGTCCAACATGCCCACCACTGACCAGTCGAGGTTGGCAATAGCAAACATCCCTTTCCAGCCACCCATTTCCTTGAGACGTCGATAAAAGAGGGCCGCATGGCGCGCCTCGTCCCAGCACTGGCGCGCTAACTCCACCCGCAGTTCCCAGGGCATCTCGGGAAAGTCCACCAGGCAGAGGGCAGTGACCTCAAGATTTTGAACTTCCTGGTTATAATCGCGATGGACACGCTGACGGCGATGCTCCGGGCCCAGACCACCTATGTCCGGCACCTCGTCGTGCAGATGGACGAGGTCAAAGCATGGCTCACGCGCCGGATCGCGGCGTAAGACGACACCACGCACGACCTTGGTCTCCTTTGGGACTACACTGGCCATCTTACACCTCCATCGCCACAGCACTGGTGGCGACGAAGGGCGTAAACGCTGCCTCACGCGCCACGAGGTGTGCGGCCCATGCCGGGTCTGTCAACTGCAAGGGGGGCAATTCCTGCCGAAGCTCCCTCCCTGCCTCGATCATACGTGCCGTGTCCACCAGGTAGCGGTCGAGGATGCGCACGGTGGGCGCATCTGACAACGTGTCGGTCTGTACCAGATAGCACTGGGAACGGGCACTGAACGCTGGGAGGATGACATCGTATACCGCCGCGAGACGCTGGGGGGTGGGGCTGAGCGCCGCGAGTGCCGTGAGGAACTCGACATACGCGTCAGCTGGTCGCACGCTGTGTTGCAGCGGCATGCGTAACTCAAATGTCCGCTTGCCGAGCGTATCCGCATGCTGGGCGACGTCCCAGATATGCTCACCAAAGAGCAATTTGACTTCCATCTCAGGGGTCGTGGGTACCCACGCCGCCAGGGTTTCCATCAGCCAGACATGCATGTAGCGCATGGTCGCCACGAACTGACCACGCTCCTTGACGGTTAGCATCCGCGTCCCTCCATCGTCTGTTCAATAAGTTCTACCGTCTCGCCAGGCGCACCAACGTGGAGGCGCCAGCATGGTAACGGCGCGAGGATCTGCTTCAGGGCCAGGAGGCGGAGGGCCCGCCGCGCCGGTGCGAGTCCCCACGACGTGTACGCGAAGTCATTGCTCGCCAGCCAGTCGCAGAGTTCGGCGTCCTGCAGGGTGAACTGGCAGGGTGTGAGCGACGGACGGGCTGCAAAACCGCAGAGAAAGAAGGCGGCACGCAAGCGAGCCGGGTGGGCCGGAGTCTGGGGGAACAGAGCGGTGAGCTGGAGCGGCACAGTGTCCCCAGGCTCTACAGGACGTATGTGCCTCCCCTTATGCTGGTCGAGGACGACCTGCAGTTCCGGCGTCCGCGGCCCACACCGCGGGCTGACAGCCCGACGGAACGGCAGCAGTTCATTGGTGGCAAGGCGGATGATGGCGGCCTCATCCCCTAACAGGGCGTGCCCCCGGGCCGCGAGGTGCAGAGCGGTCGTAGTCTTCCCCCCGTGCGAAGGGGCCACCAGCACAACGCCAGCGCCTCCGATACACAGCGAGGCCGCATGGACCACTATCACACCGGGCTGGGCCGCCAGGGTCGCACTCACCAGATATTCGACCAGGAAATCGGGCGCGACCTGCCGGACATCCACCAGCACGTGCGCCTCGCATGCGGTGAGTACAGGCTGCGTGGCGCCCCCAGCCAGCCGCCAACCCGCAAGAGGCGAGTCGGTGACGACATACGGCGGGGCCACGGGTGTCATCCCACGGAACAGACTCAGCGCCGTGCCCGCAGGATCGCGCGGCGCCCCGCCCTGGAAGGTCAGCAGCACCAAGGGGGGATGGGTACTATGACGTATGATGCAGCCCACCTGTGACACCGCAGGGGCGACAGGGGCTGACACCGCGCAATCGCTATAGCGTTGGGCAAACTGCTCGTACAGCGCGTGGTCATCCGCCACAAAGTACAGTATCGCCTCACCGAACTGATAACACCAGAGCACCACCACTATAGGGGGGACAACCAGGCCCACCGATGCCATCATTCAGGAAGATCGAGATCGAAACTTGGCGCGCCTTCACGTTCTCTGGCGCCAGTGGATCAGTATACGTATCCAGGTGGGGAGCGAAAAAATCGCCGACTTCATAGATATAAAATCTGAGTGTCTCACACCCTGACAACTGCACACGGAAATGCTGCGCGATCTCCGGTTGTATCGCACGTAAACGGTCCGCCACCAGTGTGGCAGTGGCTGCCGGCACCTCCGCGACATCGGTACGCCGCGACTGTTCATCGACGACACCGGCTGCCTGTCCCACGGGCCGCACCAACGCCCGTGTCCGTGTGGCAGACGCCATGGTGTCACGGATCAGCCGACAGGCCTCGGCATCCAGGAAGCCACGCCGCACGAACAAGCCAAATTGTGCAAAGATGTTGGCATTCGGCATGCATCATCCTTTCGTGCACACGTGTTGCGGGCACTGCTGGCGTCTCGCCCCCGGTCGCACACCTAGCGAGTCCCCTCCGCGGGACAAGGCGACAAGATTGCATAAGCAGACAGTGTAAAGCATACTCTGTGCGCTGTCTACCGGCAGAGCCCGTCATGCACAGGTCGCGTGCTCTCGACACCCCCGGAAGCCTCAACAAAGGAAACGCCTGACGTGCAGCCCTCCCTACCATATTCTGAGGAAGATGCCGCGCTCCTGCTGTTGCTCCAACGTCACCGCTTCCCGAGTAATGCCGCGCGCCTGCGTACGCTGCTCGGTGGGACACTGGATTGGCCCGTGTTGCTGGCGCAGGCCCGTCTCCACAGCGTGTTGCCCCTGCTCACCGCGCAGCTGCAGCGGCTGGGTTATTGGCAGGTCCCTGCCACAGTCGTTGCTGAGCTGCAACGACGCACGCGGACTCGTAGTATCCATAATATGCTCCTCGTACAAGAACTGCGTCGTATCCTACGGCAACTGATGGCGGCAGGTATTGCGGTGCTGCCTTTGAAAGGGATGGCCCTGGCGGAAGCGCTGTATGGGGATTGCATGCTCCGGGACTGCGCGGACATCGATATCGTCGTGCCCAAAGCGCAGATCCCGCCCGTGGTGCACCTCCTGGAGGCCCAGGGATATCGGGCGCAAGGACCGTGGGAGTGGTGGACCACTTCCCCCATACATTTCGAAATTGCCCTGCTCCGCACGCCAGACGGGTTACGGTATGATGTCGATCTGCACTGGGGACTGCTCGGGGGCGACCCACGGCACGCGTGTGCCATGGAGGCCCTCTGGGCCGCGTGCCATCCCGCCACGGTGCTCGGGGTAGATGCCTGGGCCATGAGCCCTGAATGGACTTTGCTGGCCTTGATACTCCATGCCGCCAGGAGCCAGTGGCAAGGCCTGAAATGGCTGGTAGACATTCAGGAGATCTGTTGGGCGTGGACGCTGGATTGGCCTACCGTATGGGCGTTAGCCCGGCAATGGGGCTGGGAGGAAATCGTCCAACTGACCATCGACACGTGCCAGACCCTCTGGGAGTTGCCGCCGGCGCTCAGTGCTGACAGTCATCCTCCCCCGACCTGGCTACCCCGTTTTCCCACCCCACCGCGGCCGCGGCAGCGAGTCAAGCTCCGCATCCTGTGCCTGCTGTTCCCGCAGTGGCGTGTACGACTCATCTACGTGCTACGTCTGCTCTCTACCCCTACGTCGGGCGACTACTGGTGGCGCCCGCTGCCGGTGGCGCTGTTCCCGCTGTACATTGTCCTGCGTCCACTGCGCTTGGTGGTCGGGTGGACGCAGGCCGGCCTGCGGACGCTCTGGCGGTGGCGCCCCGCTTGACACCACAATCATCGTCTGGTGTGTGGGACTGCAGACAGGGCTCGCAAGACTGCACACGGCTGGTTCTCGTGCCGATCCCCTCGTACCTCGGAAAAAGGAGATAGTTTTATGGGACGTTTACTGCTGATCTTAGGCGGGGCGCGCAGCGGCAAGAGCGCCTACGCCCAGCGTGTAGCCGAGACACTCGGCGGCAAGGATGTGCTCTTTGTCGCCACGGCCGAGGCGGGGGATGCCGACATGGTCCGGCGCATTGCGCGGCATCGCGAGGAGCGACCCCAGGCGTGGCGGACGCTCGAAACCCCACGCCACGTGGGCCAGGCGATCACGGCCTATCCAGCGGCGGTGGCGGTGGTGGTCGTCGATTGCCTCACCTTGCTGGTCAGCAACACGCTCTTCGCCTGTGGGGAGCCGCCTGATCCCACCGTGGTCGATGCCGCCGTGCAGGCCGAAGTGGCCGCCTTGGTACAAGCGTGTCAGGCCAGGGCAGGCACCTGTATCGTCGTCAGCAATGAAGTCGGCCTGGGGCTGGTCCCAGAGAATGCCCTGGGACGCTTGTATCGTGATGTCCTCGGTCGGGCGAACCAGAGCCTCGCGGCCCAGGCGGAGGCCGTGTATTTTCTGGTAGCTGGTCTGCCCGTCGATATGAAAGCCCTGGCCCAAGCACAGCCTGGACGGTAGGGCATGCCACACTGCCAGCCCTGGCTCAGCCTGTCCCTGCTGCTTGCGCAGGGAGGGTTGGCCAGCCACCGTCCCAGCGCTTGGCCAACCACGTGTGGCGGCCACCTGTGGTTGCCACTGTCGCCCGCAACTACAGCGCCACAGCATGGACTGCCTGATCTACGTGGCGCACCATCCGTACCGTGGCACCGCCGGCGTTTCTCTGGTATACAGGGCAGCGCTACGGTACCACCGCCGTAGGCACCCCAACAGCACTCACACGACGAGAGGAGAGGATGATGGCCGCATCAGCCGTGTCCATTGGCTTGTTACTGCCCACCCGCGAGGTAGTTATGGCGCAGGGCGCCCCGGACCTCAGCAAAATTATCGACCTGGCCGTGCGGGCCGAAGAACTGGGTTTTGACTCGGTGTGGGTCGGCGATAGCATCCTGGCCCGCCCACGTCTGGAAGCCATGACCACCCTGGCCGCGGTGGCCTCGCGTACCCGGCGCGTGCGTCTGGGCACCGCGGTACTGTTACCGGCCCTGCGCCATCCGGTGATCCTGGCCAACGAGGCCGCCAACGTCGATATCCTGTCGCAGGGCCGTCTCATCCTCGGCGTCGGGGTGGCCACCAAGAATCGCACCATTGAGCGCGAATTTGCCGCCTGCGGCGTGTCGTTTCGGCATCGTCTCGGTATCTTCGAAGAATCCCTCACCCTCATGCGGCGCTTGTGGAGCGAGCCGCGCGTCACCTTCCACGGGCGGCATTTTCAGTTAGAGGACGTCAGCCTGGGCTTGCGCCCTCTCCAGCCGGCTGGCATTCCATTGTGGATTGCCGGCTCGGTGGAAAACGCCCAGCGCCGCGTCTTGCGCATGGGCGATGGCTGGTTTCCCAACCCGCGTTCCCCCGAGTTCTTTGCTACGCAGTGGGAGCAGATCCAGGGCTTTGCGCATGAGATGGGCCAGGATGTGCAGGCGCTGCCGCGTTGTGTGTACACCACGCTGAACATCAACAGCGATGTGCCGCAGGCGCAGCGTGAGGTGCAGGCTTTCATGGAACATTACTATGGCGCGCCCTACGAGACGCTGTCACGCCAGCAGGGCGCCTGTGCTGGCACGGCAGAAAGCTGTGCCTCGTGGCTCACCAGCTTCGTCACGGCTGGCGCGCAGACGCTGGTGGTGCGCTTTGGCGGGCCCGACCAGTTTGGGCAGTTAGAGCGTTGTGCAACTGAGGTGTTGCCGCACGTGCGGCAGGCGTAAGCAAAGGGGCCGAGCCATGACTACTCAACCCAACATCCTCCTCATTACCTCGGATCAGCAACGCGCCGATTGCTTTGGCTTTGAGAACCCGGCCATCCGCACACCGCACCTGGATCTGCTAGCCGCACAGGGGACGCGCTTCGCCGCCTGTGTCACGCCGAACCTGGTGTGTCAGCCGTCGCGGGCCTCGATCCTGACCGGCCTGTTACCGCTCACCCATGGCGTGTGGGACAACGGGGTGGACCTCAATCCCCAAGTCGGTGCCGCCGGTTTTGCCGGCACGCTGGCAGCGCACGGCTATCACACCGCCCTCATCGGCAAAGCGCATTTCTCGACGCGCGCCACGTTTCAGCCCACCGGGACACCAGAATGCAAGGTGCGTGACGCGCAGTATGCCCCCGACTGGCACGGGCCGTATATGGGCTTTCAGCATGCCGAGTTGACCGTACTGGGCCACCTGAATCGCCGCCGGCCCATCGAATCCCCCGCCGTGGGGCACTACGAACGTTGGTTGCTGTCACGCTTACCCGCAGACCAGGCCTACACGCTGTGGACGCAATCCCTCGGGCCGGACGTCGGGGCGGCGCAGACCTGGTACTCTGCCCTGCCGGCGGCGTGGCATTCCAGCACCTGGATTGCCGACCGGACCATCGCCTATTTACAGGCCCACGACCCGCGCCAGCCGTTTTGCCTGTGGACTTCGTTTCCAGACCCGCACCATCCGTTTGATTGCCCAGAGCCCTGGAGCCGCCTGTACGATCCCAAGGACATGGTGCTCCCCAAACATCGGGTGCGCGATGTGGAACGGCGGCCCTGGTGGCATAAGGCGGTATTGGAAGGCACGCCGCAGCTGACGGACCCCAGCATGTTGCAATTCCGTACGGAGGGCTCGCGTATGCCCACACAGACGGACGAGCAACTGGCGTATATGACGGCGAATTATTATGGCATGATCTCCCAGATCGATCACCAGGTCGGGCGCTTGCTCGAAGCCGTCAATGCCCTGGGCTGCCGCGACAACACGCTGGTGATCTACACCACGGACCATGGGGAATTGCTGGGCAACCACGGCTTGTACCTCAAACATCCGATCCCGTATGAAGATCTGCTGCGGGTTGGGTTGGTGCTGCAAGGCCCTGGGATACCGGCGGGTCACGTGGTGCGCGAGCCGGTCTCTACCCTCGACCTGGCGCCGACGTTTTACGAGGCGGCGGGCTTGCCGACGCCGGCCACGGTGCAGGGGCGCAGTCTCTATCCCGTGCTCACCGACCAGAGCGCCACGCGGGATGTGGCCTACAGCGAGTGGCACGTGCATCCATCGCGCTGCGGCGTGGGCCTCCAATTGCGCACCGTGCGCACCAAGACGCATAAATGCACCTTTGAACTCAACTCGGGAGCCGGGGAGCTGTACGACCTGGTGCACGACCCGGCGGAGATGGTGAACTGTTTCGACGATCCGGGCTATGCCGCCATCCGTCGGGAACTGGAGGACATGATGCGCGCCCGCCCTGGCACGCTGCTCGCCCAACTCCCGGAGCCCATTGGCATGGCCTAACCGCCGGCGCCCCAGGCCAGCAGCGCCTGCGGGGGCGCCCACCAGAGCCTGTCGCGCCGGATGAAGAGGTCCCGACATCGTGGTATCATGGCTGCCTGGCCCACGGTGGCGCTGGCGACATGGGGTGCGTGGGCCAGGAGAGACCAAGAGATGCGTGAGAACCGAGGGGCATGCGATGCGACACGTCTACACACTGTGCCAATGGCTCTGGGGTGTTGTCGTCGTTAGCGTCATCACCGGGGTGGCCGTCAACTGGCTTTTTGCGCCACCTCGTGAGGAGGTGCGGCAGTTTCTCGCGGCCCATTGGCACGATCTCGGTTTGGCTTTGCTGGCGTTGGGCCTCCTGCATCTTTGGTCGTGGTTGGGGAAACGGCGCTATGAGCAAGCGGAACATCTCCGCCAGTTACGTGCGCACTTCGCCCTGTGCAAACCGGCCACGGAGATATGTCTGGACGACGTTGACCCATACGACCGACCGCATGACCATCCGTACATCCCGCGCACTGCCGTTGTGTATGCGCCGCAGAGCCCACTCAGCCAGCAACAAGCGTACGAAACCACGGATCTCGTGCAGGCTTTGCAGCAAGGCCGCAGCGTGATCTTGATAGGGCAGCCCCTGGAAGGTAAAAGCCGTACCCTGTATGAGATTATCACTCACATGACCGGCTATGACGTGGTGCGTCCTTTTCGTGATCGTCCCATCCCGGTCGAAGCCTGTGCCGTGTTCGCCCAGCGCCGGGTGCTCGTGTTGCTGGATGAGTTGAACCACTATGCGCCAGCAGGAGGGCCGGATCTGCTGGAATGGGGTGGCCGGCTCACGGCAGTGCAAGCGCAGTGGGCTATCGCGGCGACCTGCCAGGATGGCGCACAATTGGACGTGGTCCAAAGAGACTATGGGACGACCCTGAGCCGTGTCTACGAGAATATCCCACTGAAACTGCGCCTACGCCCGCTCACAGCGGCAGAGAAGGAGCACCTCGCCCGTGACGTGGGGCGTATCTCCTGGGTGCCAGACGATGCGGCGCTGTTGCCCACCCCCGGTTCGATTACCATGGACGACGCGCTCCAGGCGATGCGCCAGAGGTTTCTGGTCGATGTAACGCCGGAGCAGCGCGACACCTTGCGGGGGTTCGTGCTGCTGGAGGCGGCGGGCATTCTTCCCCACACCGAGGTCCGTCTCCAGGCTGTTGTGAGGCAGATTTTTCAGCGCACCTTGCATCTCGCGGATGCCCTCGAAGCTCTGGCAGACACCGATTTCATTCGTAGGCCCATGCAGCCCGACCTTATCCAGCCTGAACCGGCGTATCTACACGGCGTGGTGACCTACAGCGAGGGGCACACGCCAGAGGAGCATTTTCTGCAACTGGCGCAGGTCTTAGAAGATCTCGGGGATGTCGACGGCCTGTTATACCTAGGCCGGACGTATCGGATACGTCGGCAGCAGGCCCAACACAGCCTTGCAGTGGTTGAGCGGGCCCTGCGGCTGCAACCGGAGCATCCCATGGCTTGGCACGGCAAGGGCTGGGCGCTGGGGCTGTTGGGGCGCCCTGGCGAGGTCCTGGTGGCCTATGAGCACGTCCTCAGACTGCAGCCCGAGGACGCGGCAGCCTGGCACGGCCAGGGCGTGGCGCTGGGGCAGCTGGGGCGCCCTGGCGAGGCCCTGGTGGCCTTGGAGCAGGCCCTGAGGCGGCAGCCCGAGAACGCGGCAGCCTGGCACGGCAAGGGCTGGGCGCTGGGGCTGTTGGGGCGCCCTGGCGAGGCCCTGGCGGCCTTCGAGGAGGCCCTGACGCGGCAGCCCGAGAACGCGGCGACGTGGGACGGCAAGGGCGTGGCGCTGGGGCAGCTGGGGCGCCCTGGCGAGGCCCGCGCTGCCATAGCACAGGCCCTGCTGTACTACGAAGACGCGCTGGCCTGCCAGCGGCGCCTGGTCGAGGAGAGCAGTGCGTGCCAAGGGGTACGGGATCTCGCACGCACCTTAAAGGGGAAAGGCGGCACGTTGGAGGACTGCCAGCGCTGGCAGGAAGCCGCAGCGTGCTACGCCGAGGAGGTGGAGTGCTGGGAGCATCTGGTGCAGGTGGGCATGCTGCACCTGGCGCCAGACCTACTGCAAGGGTTACAGCGGTGTTTTCGCATGCACCAGCACGTGGCCGCGTGGGACGCCGCTGCCAGCGTGCTGCTACACGTGTATACGGGGTGACGCCGTTCCTGCACGCGCCTGCCCCGGCTACGCGGCTACGGAACGAGTACGCCTGGTTCCGGACGCTGCTGCAAGAGCTCGCGGGTAAGGAATTGATACGGGTGCATGAAGCGTTGGGTTCCCGAGCTCTCAGGCTCCAGGAGAGTCTGGGCCTGCCGCCCGATCCACGGAAGGTCGCGCTGTTTTCTATGCCCCATCCCAGTGCCAATATCGACCGTGCCGTAGCACTCAACGCGTAATACTTCCAGCAGCTCGAACAATGGCAGGCGCTGTCCTGGTGGCAACGCCTGCGGCAGCCCAAACCCACGCGGCCACAGGGTATTTAGCACCTCGCCTTCTGGAGCGGCTGGCTGGTGGCCCCGACGACGAGGAGGGGCGCCTTGTGCATGCCGGCAGGCCTGGGCCGCGCCTCAGGCGTCGGCTCTGCCTGTTGCCACGTCTGCGCCGCCTCGGCCCCTCCAGTCGCGGGCCGCCTGCCAGCCGCTTTACGGCTGACAGCGCTGGCAGCACCCTTTATAATCGTCCCGCGTTTCGTATCGAATACCTGCGGCCAAAAGGCCGTGCAACAGGAGGAAGGCGCGTGCGTGACACACCGTCCCCCGTACGCTGGGGTCTTGTCGGTCTGGGCTGGGTGGCAGCCGATTTTGTCGTGCCGGCGATGGTCAAGAGCGCGGGCTCGCAGCTCGCCGCCTGTCTGGGGAGTTCACCGGCCAAGGGGCAAGCGTTTGCCGCACGTTTTGGGGTGGCGCGGGTCCATACCGATCTGGAAGCGCTGATGCACGACTCCGACATCGACGCGGTGTACATTGCCCTGCCCAACGCCCTGCATCATCAGGCCGTGCTGGCCGCGGCACGTGGCAAAAAGCACGTGCTGTGTGAAAAACCGTTCGCCATACATGTGGCGCAGGCACGTGAGATGGTGGCGGCCTGCCGCGATGCCGGCGTGGTGCTGCGCATCGCGCACCAGATCCGCCTCGACACGGCGGTGGGGCGGGCGCGGGAGATCGTACGCAGTGGGCGACTCGGACGGCTGGCGGCCATCTCGTTGGAGCGCGCCTCCGGCCTGGGGTCGCGTACCGCTTGGCGTGAAGACGTGGCGCAGAGCGGCGTGATCTTTGATGTCGGGGTGCATCTGCTCGATCTCATCCAGTGGGTGAGTGGCCAGCACTTCGCTGAAGTCAGCGCCTTCACGCACCCGGACCGACGGCACGGCGCGCCGGACGATACCGTCACCGTGCTGGGTCGTCTGGACGGCGAGTGTCACGCCGTGGCACGCGCCACCCGCGAGATTGGCCATGCCGAAAATAACTTGATTATCGCAGGTGCCGAGGCCACGCTCATCACCTCGGCCTTGCGCTTTGCCCCCGAGCACGTGGTGCGCCTGCGGGACCACAGCGGCACCACGGAGGAACGTTTTCCCGCCAGCCCGGCGTATGCCCTGGAGGTGCACGCCTTCGAGGGCGAACTGCGTGGAGAGCGCAGCCTGCTCCCCGATGGCGAGGACAGCGTGCAAATGGTGGCGGTGACGCGCGCCGTCTTGCAGGCCATCGACGAACGCCGCAGTGTCACCGTCCCAACCATGAACGAGTCATCACCAACCATAAAATGAGGCCCAGCATGAAAGTCATCCTGATTCCGGGTTTGACCCTCCCACGCTTCTCTGACGATGACGTGGCCCGCATTCGGGCTGCGGCTGGCCCGGATGCCGAGGTCGTGGTCACTACCCAAGAAGAGGCAGGCAAGCACGCCGCCAACGCCGATGTGATCCTGGGCGGCGTGCCGCTCGCACTGTTCCAAGCGGCCCCCAAATTGCGTTGGGTGCAGGCCACGTCCTCGGGCGTGGATGCCTTCCTCTATCCCGAGTTCCGTGACAGCGCTGTGGTGTTAACCAGCGAAAAAGGCCTGGTTGGCGAGCACCTGGCGGATCACGGCTTTGGCATTCTGCTGCAGTTGACGCGGCAATTGCCCCGCACCCTGAAAATGGGCCCTGATTCCTGGAACCACCGCCCGGCCCTGCGGCGCGACATGATCGAACTCAGTGGCCTAACCATGGGCATCGTCGGCTTTGGTGGCACCGGCCGCGCCATGGCACGGCGGGCCCAGGCCTTTGGCATGCACTGCCAGGCGATGGATCGCGACCCCGTGGCCCCCTCCCCGGAAGTGGCGCAGGTGCAGCCCCCGGCCTTTTTCCACACGCTCCTGGAAACCTCGGACGTGGTGGCGATTTGTTGTCCGCTGACCCCAGAAACGCACGACATGTTCAATGACGAGGCGTTTAATCACATGAAGCCGAGCGCCTTTCTGGTCAGTGTCACGCGTGGCGAGGTGGTGGTGGAAGACGCCCTGGTGCGCGCTATGCAGGGCAAAAAAATTCGCGGCGCGGCCCTCGACGTAGCGCCACGCGAACCCCTGCCGCCCGACAGTGCGCTGTGGGACATGGACAACGTCGTGATGACGCCGCACACGGCTGGCGCCAGTCAGTATCGCGCCGGGCGCAATATCGACCGCTTTATCCGTAATCTTGGGCACTTACAGCGCAACGAGCCGCTGGAAGGCATCATTAACAAGCAACTGGGGTACTAACCGTCGTCGAGGCTGGTGATCGGTGCGGTGCTTGCCAGCCTCGACAATCTCCCCCTCTGACGCCTCGCTTCCGTCCGGATAGCCTCTACCGACCTCATACCCCTTGGAGGCGCGAGCACAGCACACACCATCTGAAGGACAGCAAACCCATGCAAACGATGAAAATAGACACCCATGTGGGCGCAGATGGTATCCTCACCTTGGCTCTGCCCCTTGACATGACGGATACCGATCTGGAAGTGCTCGTCGTTGTCCAGCCGAAAGCCAAACGCAGTTGGCCTCCAGGTTATTTTGCGCAGACAGCGGGCAGCCTCGCAGACGATCCGATCGCTCGTCCGTCACAGGGTACCTACGAAGAGCGCGACGCCCTGCAGTGAAGTATCTCCTGGATACCAACGTCTGCATGCGCTACCTGAACCGGCGCTCTGAGCCTATCATCCGCCAGATGGAGGCAGTGTCCCCAGACGATATTGGCGTGTGTGCGGTCACGCGTGCGGAGTTGCTCTTTGGCGCGCTGAAAAGCAACAATCCTGCGAAGACACTGGCGCAACAGCGTGCCTTCCTGGCACCACTGGGAAGCCTTCCTTTCGACGATGCTGCGACTGCACACTATGCACGTATCCGCGTCCAGCTGGAAGCTGCTGGAACGCCCATTGGCCCGAATGATCTCCTGATTGCGGCTATTGGGCTGGCGCACGATCTGATCCTCGTGACACACAACACACGCGAGTTCACCCGCGTCAACGGGCTGAGGCTCGAGGATTGGGAAGCGTAGCGGGCATCTCGTTAGTGTTACGCGTGGCGAGGTGGTGGAGGAAGACGCCTTGGTGCGCGCTATGCAGGGCAAAAAAATTCGCGGTGCGGCCCTCGACGTAGCGCCCCGTGAGCCCCTACCGCCCGACAGTGCGCTGTGGGACATGGACAACGTCATGATGACGCCGCACACGGCTGGCGCCAGTCAGTACCGCGCCGGGCGCAATATCGACCGCTTTATCCGTAATCTTGGGCACTTACAGCGCAACAAGCCGCTGGAAGGCATCATTAACAAGCAACTGGGGTATTAAATACGCCGGGCAGGAGGACGGCGGGTCTGTTCCTGCCCTGGCACATCCTTGGAGTCGATGCAGGATGTGTGGTATATTGCCCGCCCGTGAGGTGGCGTAGAAGACCTTGTGTCCCCCATGTCTCTCGATGACTCCGGCACGGCAGCCAGAGTCTCCCGAGAGGTATACCTAGCGGAGAAAAACAAAGGAGTCGATGACGATGACACGATACCGCATGATCTTCAGTAGTATCCTATCGTTCATGGTGTTGCTCATGACTGCTGTCCCGAGCCATGCCGTGCAGATCACTTTCTTCGCGTTACTTGATGGTCCGAGCGAGTCTCCCCCGGTGGCTTCACCAGGGACAGGCCAGGCCCTGGTGGTCTTCGATACCGTGGCCCACACGTTGTCGATCAATGCGAGTTTCCAGGATTTGGTCGGGACGACCACCGTAGCGCACATCCACTGCTGCACGACCGTTCCCGGGGCTGGGACCGTGGGTGTGGCAGTGACCCCTGGGACGTTGCCGCTTTTTCCGGCAGGAGTGACAAGCGGCACCTATGCGACGGTTCTCGATTTGACCCAGGCAGCTACCTACACTACTGGCTTTCTCAACAACATCGTCTTCGGTGGGGGGGGGACGGTCGCGGGGGCGGAGGCCGCACTGCTGTCTGGACTGCGAGATGGTGAGGCCTATTTTAACATCCATAGCACCTTCAGTCCTGGTGGCGAGATTCGCGGCTTTCTGACCGAAGTGCCTGAGCCGTCGACCTGGCTGCTGCTCGCCACCGGTACGCTCGGTTTGCTGGGCTACGGCTGGCGGACACGTCGTAGCATGTAAGGTTTTCGTCTGGCCCAGCGCCCGCACGCTCTGCTGGCGTTGGGCTCCTCCCCGCCGCACCCATCGCCCACGGATGACCATTTTTCTAAGGAGCAGACATGGAACACCAGCCGTGGCTCCCAGCCACCTGGGATAGAGACGCAGATGTGATCGTGGTCGGCTTTGGCGCCGCTGGCGCCGCGGCGGCGATTACCGCCTGCGAGGCCGGGGCCAAGGTGCTCCTACTCGACAAGGCCCCTGAGGGCCAAGAGGGCGGCAATACCCGCGTGGCTGGGCAGGGGTATCTCAACACGTCCTCCGTGGAGAAAGCCCAGACCTATCTGCAGGCCCTCTGCGGGCCGTACCGCGTGCCAGACGACATGGTGCAGGTGTGGGCCGAGGAAATGGGCCAGAACAACGCCTGGGTCGAGAGTATAGGCGGCGACCCGCAGGAGCATCAGCATCAACCCGTCGGCATCGAGTTCCCCGAGCTGCCCGGCGCGGACTGCGTGCACAAGTTCCACCACGGGCCGATTGTCGGCTTTTCGCACACCTGGGGCATGCTGGAGCGCGCCGTCAAAGCCCGCTCCATCGAGATTCTCTATGAGACACCGGGTAAAGGACTCATCCAGCACGGCGTGACCGGCGAGATTTTCGGCGTCAGGGTCGTACGCGCTGGCCACCCGTATCACATTGCGGCGCGGCAGGCGGTGGTGTTGACCTGCGGCGGCTTTGAAAACAATCAGGAGATGATCCGCAATTATCTGCCGGGCGTGCCGTACTGCTACACCTCGGGCTCACCGTATAATGAGGGCGATGGCATCACCATGGCCATGACCGTGGGCGCCGACCTGTGGCACATGAACAACTTTGCCGGGCCGTCCATGGCGCTCAAGGTGCCCGAATACCCCACGACGTTTTCCATGGTGGCCTTGCACTTCGCCAAACAGCCGCCCGGTGGCATGATCGTGGTGGGTCCGAACGGCAAGCGCTTTGCCGACGAGAAGTACAAGACGTCGCACGGCAAGGTCAATGTCACGGGCTCCTGGACGCCGCTCACCACCCCATGCCCGATGTTTATGCTCATGGATCACACCATGTTCAGCGCTGGTCCCCTGTACGACAAAGAGCCGCGCTCGGGCTGGACGCCCATGATCGAGCGCTATGACTGGAGCGACGACAACAGCACCGAGTTAGCCAAAGGCTGGATCAAGCGTGCCGAGACCCTGCCGGCCTTAGCCCAGGCCCTGGGGCTGTCCCCGGCCGCTGTGACCGACACGGTGACGCGCTGGAATGCGCAGTGCCAGGCCGGTGTTGATGCGGACTTCGGCCGCACGCTGATGCTGGCACCACTGCAGCAGGCGCCGTTTTATGCCGTCGAACTGTCGCCCTCCATGCTCAACACCCAGGGCGGCCCGCGGCGCAATGTGCGGGCCCAGATTGTGCGGCCTGACAGCAGCCCGATCCCGCGTCTGTACAGCGCCGGGGAGCTGGGTTCGATCTACAGTTATCTCTACCAAGGCACTGGCAACATTGGCGAGTGCCTGGCCTTCGGGCGCATTGCCGGGCGCAATGCGGCAGCCGAGCGGCCGTGGAGTTAAGGGCCTTGCGTGGATGGGCATATCGAGCCTGCTAACAGGCGTTAGCCGGGTCTGCGGAGGTAGACTCGCAGTACACAAGGAGCACACATGTCGTTGCAGATCGGTGCCTTTTTCCCCACCCGTGACATGCCGCCAGATCACCTGGCTATCCGCGACTGGGCCCAGGCGGCCGAAGCCATGGGCTTTGATTTTCTGGAAGTTTCGGACCACGTCTTGGGAGCCGACCGCGCCGCCTTGCCGGATTTCCAGGGACCGTATGACGTGGATGATGCCTTCCACGAGACGTTTGTGACGCTGGCCTATATTGCCGCCGTCACCCAGCGCGTTGGCCTGGCCAGTGGCGTGCTCATTCTGCCGCAGCGCCAGACCGCCCTCGTAGCCAAGCAGGCGGCGCAGTTGGACGTAGTGTCCGGCGGGCGTTTGCGCCTGGGCATTGGCGTGGGCTGGAACCCGGTGGAATACGAAGCCCTTGGGCAGGATTGGCACGTGCGCGGGCGCCGGCAGGCAGAGCAGATCGAGCTGATGAACCGCCTGTGGACCGAGCGCAGCGTGACTTTTACGGGCGCCTTCGACCGCGTGCAACACGCCGGGATCAATCCCCGGCCCATCCAGCGCCCGATCCCGATCTGGTTCGGCGGCGGCGCCGAAGCGGTGTTACGCCGCGCCGCGCAATACGGCCAGGGCTGGATCCCGCTCGGGCAGCCCGATGAACGCACCGCTGGTCAGTTGGAGCGCCTGCACGATTACCTGCGGGCCCAGGGCCGCGATCCGCAGGCTTTTGGTATCGAAGCCTGGGTGCGCAGCAGCATTGGCGGCCCGGAGCAATGGCGTGAGGCTGCTGAGCGCTGGCAGGCCCTGGGGGCAACGCATGTGACCTTCTACACTTCGGGCCAGGGCGTCGGGGCCGTGGCGCAACAGATTGAGGCGATGCGGCAGTTTCACGCTGCCGTGCAGGCCTAAAGGAGCACGAGTATGGCAGCCGCAACGCTGAGCCTGGAGGAGCGCCAGGCGATCTACGATACCCTGGCGCGCTATGTGTGGGGGATGGACACCGGCGACATTGAAGGGGTGGTGGCCACGTTTACCCCGGATGGCGTGGTGAAAGATGTCATGGGCAAACGCTGGGACGCTGCGGCGGGTGGCGCCCGAGGCTTTGCGACGTTTTTCCTGACGCGCCCCAACCGGCGCGGCGGGCAGCATCACGTGCAGCATCTGTTCGTCGATGCCACCGAGGGCGGCGCCTATCGCGTCACCTCGTACTGGTTTTCCCTGCGCTGGGATGCTGAGAGTGATCAGAAGGCCGTCCGTGCCATGGGCAGTTATGTGGATACCTGCGTCAAGGTGGACGGCCGCTGGCTCATCAAGGAGAAGATCATTGATCCGTCAACGACTCCCGCTAATCGCTGGGAAGCGATCTAGCGAGAACTTGTCGCTGGCGCCGACGCCAGCCAGCAGCCAGAGCTGCTGAGGGACGCGACCCGCAACCTGAGGCGCATTGACTGGCGCCCGGTATTTGATATTGAGCGCGGCGTTGAAATCCGCGTTGGCCGTATAGGCGCAGGCTTTGCAGGAGAAACGCGCTTGAGATCGTCGATTGGCTTGCGCCACATGCCCACACTGACTACAGCCTCGACTGGTGTTCCGAGGATCGACCAACGCCACGGGTACACCTGCCAGCTTGGCCTTGTACTCGACAAAACTTCTGAGCTGCGCAAAGCTCCATCCGGCCATCTTGGCGCGTTGCGGCTGCCTGAACTGCGTCCGTCCACGGATACCCGTCAAGTCTTCCAGGGCTATGCCGCGTCCGGTGCCTGTAAGCCTCCGCAACGAGCGTCTTACTGATGCAATGATTGACGTCCCGACGAAACCGCGCTTCGCGCATGGCGGTCCGTTGCAACGCCCGTCGCATGTTTTTCGGTCGCTTGCCGTCCATCTGGGCGACATGCGCGGCACATTGCAACCGTTGGCGTCTCTTCGCATACCGCGTGCGGCACGCTGCAATCTGTTCCCCGCTGTGCGTTGTGCCGTCAGACGTTGTTGCCAGATTGACCACGCCGAGATCCACACCGATAAAGTCGCTCACGGGTATGCGCGTGCCATCAGGCACATCCACCGTCACCAGCAGAAACCATCTCCCGTCCCGGCGCAACACCAAGTCAGCTTGCCCATGCGCGCAGCCAAAGCGGTCGCGTTGGTACGTCCCCATGAGGTACGGCACCATCACACGGCCTGTCAGCGTTTGAATGCTCACCCTGTTTGGCCCTTTAAATCCCAGGTTCTTCCGCACCGAAAAAGGCACAGCCGCATGCAGGCGAAAGGTAGGGGCAACCCTCTTGTCTCTTTTATAGGCTTCGACAACCTGGGCAATACACCGTATTGTGGTATCGGCTGGCAGTCCAAACCGCTCGCGCAACTCGTAGTACGCCAGCTTTTGCAACGCCACCTTGTTGGCGCACTGTTGCGCGAACGCTATGCCTGCCAGCCACGTTGCCGCTTCATTGAAGCGTTCAACGCTGCTGCGCAAGGCGTCTGCCTGTAGCGCATCTGGGAGGAGTTGGAGTTGCAAGGTCAGTTTCATGCCTATGAGTATATTGGTTCTATACGGCAATGTCAAGTGTCAACGGCGTTGCCAGAAGGAAGCGGCCAGCAGACTGGCCGCCCTTACTTTCCCCACCAGCCAAACGCGGTGCGCGTTCTCGCTGGAGCGCCCAGCAAGGAGAATTGGTGGAATAGTGCCACGGCCCCATCCGTGGGGGCATAGGCGGTAGCATATGGATCTGAGCGACTTCTACAGTGGCCTGGAGCGTGATCCCGACGAGCAGCACTACATCATGGTGCAGATGACGGCCCTGATTGCCCAGGATGCCGCCAATGCGCTGGCCTATTTCCAGCGTGGCAACGCGTACTCGAACCTGCATGACTATGCCCAGGCACGGGAGGATTTCGACCGGGTGCTGGCCCTGGAGCCCAGCAACGCCATGGCCTATAACAATCGTGGCATCACCTGGCTGTGCACTGGCGAGGTGTCCGCGGCCCTGGAGGATTTTTGCCAGGCTCTGATGCTGGATACAGCCTATCGCGATGCCTACCACAACCGCGGCCTGGCGTACGTGGAGCTCGACCGGCTCGACGAGGCCCTGGCTGACCTCACGCAGGCCATGACCCTTGATCCGACCTTCTGGAGTGCCTACCGGCATCGCGGCATTGTGCATGCCATGCGCGGGGATCACCGCGCCAGCTTTGCGGATTATTTGCGAGCCAGGGCCTTGGAAGAGGGATCGTCCAGGGCCTGACGGGCCGCCCCGCTGGCTCACGACTTGGCACTATCAACAGATCGTCTCGGCATGCCTGGGCTCCTGTGCCGGCGGCTCCCATGCTGCCACGCATTGCCGCACCCTCTCCTGCGCTGCCGCATCCTCGGTGGCCTCGAAAACCTGGAGGGCTTCCCGGGCAAGCCGCAGGGCCTCGCTCTTATCCCCCTGAGCCTGGCGCAGCAGCGCGAGATTTCCGAGAGTGAGCCCCGCGCCGTGGCGGTCGCCCAGCTCCCGGCAGAGTCTACGCTGTGCCGCACTGCATCCAGAACGACCTGGATGCAGTGCGCAAACAAAGAGGCTATAGTCGTCCTACTCTCTTGGAAAGGACGAACGTATGCCTGATGTACTGACTATTGCAGAAATCGAAGCGCAATTTGTCGCCGAATGGGTCTTGGTCGAAGAGCCCCAGACCAATGACGTGCTTGAAGTGCAAAGTGGGAAGGTACTCGCCCACAGCAAAGATCGAGATGAAGTCTACCGCGAGGCCGTGCGGTTACGCCCCAAACGCTTTGCCATGCTGTATACGGGCACGCTGCCCAAGGATACCGCGGTGGTACTATGAGCGTCCCCTTTGCCCCGCAGTCCGGCCTCATTATTGTGGGGGTTGCCGTGGCAGGGCCCTCTGGGAGTGCCGTATTACGGTTGGCGCTTGACACCGGAGCAACAGGGACGGTCATCAATGTGGGGATGCTGGTCGCCTTAGGTTACGACCCCGCGCTTGCCCCCGAGCGTACCCAAGTCACTACGGGAAGCGGCGTCGAGTTCGTGCCCCGTATCACCCTCGATAGAATCGTGGCGTTGGGACACGAGCGCAGGCTTTTTTCTGTACTCGGGCACACCCTCCCTCCCAGCGCCGGCATTGACGGCCTCCTGGGGCTGGATTTTGTGCGGGGCCAGACGTTGACGGTGGACTTCCGCACAGGAACCCTCACGCTCACTTGACGCGGGTATTGTCTCTAGATGACGGCCCTGATTGCCCAGGATGCCGCCAATGCGCTGGCCTATTTTCGGCGTGGCAATGCGTACTCGAACCTGCATGACTATGTTCAGGGCGGCAGGACTTCGACCGGGTGCTGGCCCTGGAGCCCACCAACACCATGGCCTATAATAGAGGATTATCTCAAGGTGAGGGCGTTGGAGGAGGGGTCGTCCAGGGCCTGACGGGCCGCACCGCTGGCTGGCTAATGCCTTGGCGCTCTCGTCCGATCGTCGCGGCAGGCCTGGGCTACGGTGCCGGAGGCTCCCATGCCGCCACGAATTGCCGCACCCTCTCCTGCTCTGCCGCATCCTCGGTGGCCTCGAAAATCTGGAGAGCTTCCCGGGCGAGCCACAGTGCCGCTGTCTTATCCCCCAGCGCCTGGCGCAGCAGCGCGAGATTTGCGAGAGTTTGCCCCTCGCCGTGGCGGTCACCCAGCTCACGGCGGAGCGCTAAGCTTTGCTGATAGACCGCGGCAGCGTCGGCCCATCGCCTCTGCTCCTGGTAGACGATGCCGAGGTTGTTGAGAGTTTGCCCCTCGCCGTGGCGGTCGCCCAGCTCCCGGCAGAGCGCTAAGCTCTGCTGATAGGTAGCCTCAGCGTCGGCCCAGCGCCCCTGGTGCCAGTAGACAACCCCGAGGTTGTTGAGCCTGCCTGCCTCGGTCTGGCGATCACCCGCAAGGCGCGAGGCCGCGAGCGCCCGCTGGTTGAGGTGCTCGCGTTCCACCCAGCGCCCGCGTAGCCGCAGGAAGTCGCCGAGCCATGCGGACAGCGTGCCCACGGTGTCCCAGTCCTGCAATGCTTCAGCCGTCTCGGCCGCGGCCAGGGCGTTGCGCCATTCCGCATCGAGGACAGCTCGTTGCGCCCGGTCATTGATATCACGATTGTCGCGTACCAGTTGACAAAAAAAAGCCACAAAACGCTGCTGCCATGCGGGGAGCGTGTCGCCCAACTGGGCCAGGGCAATGGGGTGGAGCAAGGAGTGGAAACGATAGCGTTGTTGCTCCAGGACAAGCAGCGCATAGCGCCGGCACTCGGCCAGGGGCTGGTGCCACTCGGTGATGGCCGTGAACGACGCCACGAACCGTTCGTCCAGGCCATCGGGCAGAATGCTCAGACGGGTAAGCAGCACACGGGCACCCTCGCTCAGGAGGTCGAAAGAGACCAGGAAGCAGGAGGCAATACGCTGATGATCCTCGGCCAGGGTCAGACTGTGGTCGTTGGTCAGCGCCGCGCTATGTTGCTGGAGTGCCTCCTCCAGCACAGGCAGCGGCAACTCAGCGGCGCGTGGGGCCAAGAGGGCAATGGCTAGCGGCAGATTGCCCACCAGGGTACAGAGCCGTGGCAGGGACTTTGCGTCCGTCCCCTCCCAGCCGGCATCGCGGGCGCGCTGGGTGAAAAGCCGCACGGCATCGTTGGTCGAGAGTGTGGAGAGCCTAAGCGTTGGGACGCGCAAGGACGGCACACGCTGCCGCGACACCAGGAGTGCCGTGCTCGGCGCGGCGATGGTTTGCAGCCAGCGTAACACCGCGCTGTCCTCGGCGATGGTCTCGAAGTTATCCAGGACGAGCAGGCACGGCCGCTCACGCAGGGCCTCGGCCAGGCGCTGTTGGCGCTCATCGGGGCGGCATTGCTGCATCACGTCGCCGATCAGGGCCACCGCCGCAGTCAGCAGGATGTCGTCTAACGGCGGCCTGGTCGCGCAGTTCACCCACGCTGTCCCACCACTGCAGTGCGCGCGCGTCTGCTGCAGCGCTTGCTGCGCCAGCATAGTCTTGCCGATGCCGCCCTGACCAGTCAACAGCACAAGGCCACCGGCTGGCAGCAAGGCGGTTAGTTTCTTGAGTTCGCGCCGGCGCCCAATGAAGAGAGATGCGGTGGGTGGCTGGCTCTCCGCCGTGGTAAAGTCAAACACCGTGGTACGGAAGGCATAGAAGTTGGGGGCCTGCTGCGCCAGCATACGGTGGCCAAAGGCTGTCACCCAGCAGAGCAGCGCGATGTCCATCTCCACCAGCACTTCGCGCTGCAAGTCAAGGTAGCCTAAAGCCTGGGGGAAGGCGCGCTCCAAATCGTACAGGCAGACCACCTCACCCGGTTTGGGCTGCAAGGCACGAATGAGGTCAATCGGGTTACGCTCCTGCTCACTCAGCACCACCTCGTACACAGGTTGCGCCAGGCGCTCACGCAAGGCCGTTGTGATGTCACGGCGTACGGCCAGGCGGTCGTAGAGCGCTATGGCAAACGCCCCACGCCGCGCATGGGTGAACAGCGTGACGAGTTTCTCCAGGGGCGGACTGGCGGGGCGACTCACGACGTGGCCTCACCCAGTAAGGCGGCGACGACGGGATTCACGTCCCCCCAGGCAATGGTGTTGCGGTATTCGAGTAAGCTCAGGTTGGCCAGCAAGTCGCGGACCGTCGCCGTCGGGGGGAGGGCTTTGGTCTCATGTGCCTGGCGTAGCGCCGTATAATGCTCGGCCAGCAACAGACGGCGGTAGTCATTAGTCCACTCGGACGCCACGCGCTGGACAATCTCTGCGGTGATCTCTGCCACGCCCTCAGTCAGGGCAATCAGGGCCGCGTCGCTCACCAGGCGCACCAGGTTGCGCATTAACCCACCGCTCAGCGCAATGATGTCTTGTAAGGCCCCAGCGGCAAAGAGGCGGTCGGAGATGCGCCGCGTCACCACTTCCTTGAGCGCGTCACGGCCGGCCGGGTGCGGGGTGTTGTCCCGATGCGCCAGGCTGACGTTGGGCAGGAGGAAATGGCGGCTGTAGTCGCCCATACGCTCGGGAAATTCGTGGGAGTAGCACAGCGCGATCGGGAAGGTGTAGATGATGGGGCAGGCCAGGCTGTTCAGCGTTGTGGCATGGTCAAAGAACACGTCACGGGCCTTGGCGAGGTCTGGCTTGTCCAGATCCTCACAAATGATCAGCGGTCGGCGACCCGTCACGGTTTCGATGTGTCCGCACACCGCATTGGTTTGCTCAATGAGATCGTTGAGGCGGGTAAAGAGCCGTTCGCGGACGATGGTGCGGGTGGTATTTTCGCGAGCATATTTGCCTTCCATACTGAGCACCAGCGCGTTGATTTTGACACCAAAGCTGCCTGATTTCGGTACCGTTACCGTGGTCTCCGCCGTGATTTCACTGGTGAGCCAGGTGAGCACCTGCTTCCACAGAGCGGCAGGGATATTCACCCCACGGGCCTTATCCGTGGCGGCGCGGAACAGTGCTGCGGCACAGGCCAACATGACGTCTATATAGTTCAAGTCCGCCAAATTGAGCGAGCGCGCTGAGAAGGACACCACAAAGAACTCGTGCTGGAGGTCTTTGGCCAGGCGCATGAGTTCGGTGGATTTGCCGCTGCCGCGATGTCCACTGAACAGAATTTTGGCGGGCTGTTGCGTGTGCCGCAAATAGGTCTTCATCGGTTCAAGCGGCGCATGCGGGCGGGCCACGTAATAGGCGTCGAGTTCATCCATGTGGAGTGGGCGGCGCGGGTCAAACAGATTGAGAGCCTGCGCTAAATCGGCTTGGGACATTGTCTTTTTTCTCCTAGGCAAGACGCCGAGTCAGCCTGGTATCGGCCTGTCACTGCCGCCACGGTGTGCCGTGTACGCCATCACGCTCGCGCTCCATCTCGCCGCCTGTCACCACCGCGGCGCGGGGCAGCGCCAGACGGGACGCGCCACTGACATACCGATTCTAAGCAACTTTGCGGCGCGCGTCTACTGTCTCAACCGACCTCCGTTGCGTCGTTATCCTGGGAGCGCCACGCTCCAGCGTGGCTGCCGGAGCCGGGCTGGAGCCCGGCGCTCCCAGGGGGTGGCTCTCACAATAGCTCAGTTGAAGAACTACTACAGGACGGCCCGCCCGGCGGCGTGGGCTTGTCCCATACACCGGTTGCGGTGAGGGCGACTTTCTTGTAGCCTGACGACCGAGAGACCACCACGCGGCGCTCGCCTTGGGGACAACGCATCTCGGGCGTCCACGGTCTTGGTGTATGATACGGCTCAGCCCGACCCTCGAAGAGCGGCGCGAGCCTTCCCTGAAGCAGACGTCCACACCTGGAGCCCCTCATGCCTTTCTGCATAGACACCTTACCCTTCCAGCACTCCTTTGCGACATTGCCGCCGGCGTTTTACACGCGCTTGGCCCCGACCCCGCTGCCCGACCCCTATCTGGTCTGCGTCAGTCCCGCCGCGGCAGCACTCATTGATCTGGACCCGCATACCTGTGCGACAGAGCCTTGTGTGCAAACGTTGAGTGGCAATCGCACCCCCCCGAACGCCTTGCCCCTGGCGGCGGTCTATGCCGGGCACCAGTTTGGCGGGTGGGCCGGACAATTAGGCGATGGGCGGGCGATCTTGCTCGGCGATGTGCCCGCTCCGGGCAGCCCCGCCCCGGGCACCCTGGAAGTGCAGTTAAAAGGCGCGGGCCTCACGCCCTACTCCCGCATGGGGGATGGCCGCGCCGTGCTGCGCT